>DASUHM010000018.1 GCA_036273515.1 Gaiellales bacterium | reverse complement strand
CCGCTGGCCGACGACCAGGCGGCGGAGCTGATCCGGTCGCTTCGCGGCGCGCCGCTCCAGGCCGGCGCCCGGGGCCGGCCGGCCCTTGACGTGGCGGCGGCGGGACGGGCGGCGGCGGCCCTCTCCAGGGTTGCCGCGGAGCGGCCGGACATCGCCGAGATCGAGGTCAACCCGCTCCTGGTCACCCCGTCGGGTGCGCTCGCGCTCGATGCCCGCGTGATCGTGCGGGAGGAGGGAGAGGGCGATGCTGGCTAGTGGGA
Organism: Gaiellales bacterium; assembly: GCA_036273515.1. GTDB lineage: Bacteria > Actinomycetota > Thermoleophilia > Gaiellales > JAICJC01 > JAICJC01. The sequence continues at coordinate 122,548 of DASUHM010000018.1, read as the reverse complement.
GCTTCGACGGCCAGGTGGCCGTCATCACGGGCGGAGGCAGTGGCATGGGCCGGGCGATGGCGGTGGAGTTCGCGCGCCTCGGCGCGGCGGTGGTCGTCGCCGGCCGCCGCCCGGAGCCGCTGGACGAGACCGTCGCGCAGATCGAGGCGGTCGGCGGCGACGGGCTGGCGCAGCCGACCGACGTGCGCGTCCCCGAGCAGGTGGACGTCCTCGTGGCGGCCGCGGTCAGGCGCTTCGGCCGCGTCGACGTGCTCGTGAACGACGCCGCCGGCAACTTCGTCGTCAAGGCCGAGGATCTGTCGCCGAACGGCTGGCGGGCCGTCACGTCGATCGTGCTCGACGGCGGCTTCCTGTGCGCCCGCGCGGCCGGCCGGCAGATGATCGAGCAGGGCGGCGGCGGCGCGATCCTGAGCGTGATCGCGAGCTACGCCTGGACCGGCGGGCCGGGGACAGTGCACTCCGCGGCCGCCAAGGCGGGCCTGCTGGCGATGACGCGCACGCTCGCCGTCGAGTGGGCTCCGCACGGCATCCGCGTGAACACGATCTGCCCCGGCCCGACCGCGACCGAGGGCGCCGGCGCGGCCCTCTGGCCGACGCCGGCCGACGAGGCCCGGGTGGCGGCGAGCGTCCCCGCCGGCCGGCTCGCGACGGTCGAGGAGATCGCCTGGTGGGCGACGGCGCTGTGCTCGCGCCGGGCGGGCTACATCACCGGCGAGAACCTGACGATCGACGGCGGCCACTGGCTGGAGCACGAGGGCTACATGCCGGCGCTGCGCCCGCCGCAGCGGTGATCCCCGACGATCCCGGCCTCGAGCTCGTCGAGGCGGCCGCCGTCGCCGACGCGTTCGGCGCCGATGCCGTGCGTCTGGGCGGTGGAGCGGTGTGCGCCGTCGCGCCCCGGCTCGAGGAGGTGACGATCAACCGCGTCATCGGGCTCGGGATCTCGGAGCCCGTGTCGGACGACCTGCTCGACCGGATCGCCGACGTCTACGGCTCGGTGCGTCACTCGATCGCGCTCGCCCCCGCCGCCCGCCCGGCCGGCGTCGCCGCGATGCTGCGCGAGCGCGGCTACGAGCCCGCACACGCCTGGGTGAAGTTCGCCCGGGCCGCCGCGGAGCCGCCGGCGCCGCAGCCCCGCCTGCGCATCGAGCGCATCGGCCCGGAGCGGGCGGAGGAGTTCACCGCCGTCCTGGCCGCCGGCTTCGAGATCCCGCAGTCGGTGACGGCGATGCTCGCCCACCTGCCCGGGAGGCCCGGGTGGAGCTGGTACCTGGCCCACGACGGCGACGTTCCCGTCGCCTGCGGCGCGCTCTTCGTGCATGGCCGCCACGGCTGGCTGGGGCAGGCGGCGACGCTGCCCGCCCACCGCCGCCGCGGCGCCCAGTCGGCCCTCATCGCCACCCGGATCGGCGCCGCCCGCGCGGCCGGGGCGGAGGTTGTCGTCACCGAGACGGGCGAGATCGTCGACGACCGCCCGACCATCTCCTACCGCAACATCCTTCGGGCCGGCTTCGACGCCGCGTACCTGCGCCCGAACTACGTGTCGCCGCCCGCCGACGCGGTCGCGTGAAGATGGTCGATCGGCAAGTCCGGTGCGCCCGGTCGTACATCGGTGATCGGTCGTGCAACCCGTGGCGGGGCTGCGGCAGCGAACCGTCGCAGCCGCCCAGGACGACACGGGACTTACCGATCGACCATCTACGGCGTGCGCCGGCGCAGCGTGGTCGCGCCGAGCGCCAGGGCGAGCAGCGTCGACCCGATCACGACGATCAGGTCGCGCAGCGCGGTGGAATCGAATCCGGTCGTGGTGACCCGCTCGAGGCCGTCGTAGGCATAGGTCAGCGGCAGCACGGCGGCGACGACCTTCAGGAACCCGGCCATGTCGTCGCGCGAGACGAGCAGGCCGCACAGGAGCAGCTGCGGGATGACGATGGCCGGCATGAACTGCACCGCCTGGAACTCGGTCTGGGCGAAGGCGCTCACGAACAGGCCGAGCGCCATCCCCAGGATGGCGTTCGCGATCGCGAGGCCGGCGACGGCCCACTCCGACCCGGCCACCTGCAGGTCGAGCAGCCCGAACGCGACGCCGGCCGTGAGCGCCGCCTGCACGGCCGCGACGACGCCGAAAGCGATCCCGTACCCGCCCAGCAGGTCGAGCTTGCCGAGTGGCATCGACATCAGCCGCTCGAGCGTCCCCGTCGTGCGCTCGCGCAGCATGGTGATCGCGGTGACCAGGAACATGCTGATGAACGGGAAGATCCCGAGCAGCGGCGCGCCGATGCGCTGGAACACGAGCGGCTGCCCGTCGAGGACGTAGTACAGCAGCACCTCGAGCAGGCAGGGGACGAGGAGCAGCATCGCGATCGTGCGCGGGTCGCGGCGCAGCTGCAGCATCACCCGCGCGGCCGTCGCGAGCGTGATCCGGGGGCTCATCGCGCCGCCTCCGTCTCCCAGCGCTCGATGGTGCGCACGAACGCCTCGCCGAGGTCGTCCTCGCCGGTCTCCCCGCGCAGCTCGTCCGGCGTCTGCGCCGCCAGGATGTGGCCGTCGCGCATCAGCAGCAGGTGGCCGCAGCGGTCGGCCTCGTCCATCACGTGGCTCGACACGAGCAGCGTCGTCCCCGCCTCGGCCAGCCCGGCGAACGTCTCCCACAGGTCGCGCCGGAGCAGCGGGTCGAGGCCGACGGTGGGCTCGTCGAGCACCAGCAGCGGCGGCTCGTTCAGGAGCGCGGTCGCGAGCGACACCCGGGCCCGCTGGCCCCCGGAGAGCGACCCCACCACGCGGCCGGCGAACGCGTCCATGCCGACGGTCGCGATGACGGCGTCGACGCGCTCCGGCGGCGTGCCGAGCACGGCCGCGAAGTAGCGCAGGTTCTCGCGCACCGACAGGTCGCCGTAGACGGACGGGGCCTGCGTCACGTAGCCGACCCGCGCCCGCAGCGACCGCGACCCGGCCGGCTCGCCGAGCACCGTCACCGTTCCGGACTCCACGATCTGGACACCGACGATCGCGCGCATGAGCGTCGACTTGCCGCAGCCGCTCGGCCCGAGCAGGCCGGTCACCGTGCCCGCGGGCACCTCGAGGCTGATCCGGTGGAGCACGTCGGCGCCGCCCCGGCGCACGCGCAGGTCGCGGACGGCGATGGCGGGCTCGGCGGCCACGCCCCAATGCTAGAACCCCGACCCATGAGCCGGACCGCCGCCGCGCGGCGCGACCTCGCCCGAATCGTGGGCGACGACGCCGTCCAGGTCCCGGTCGCCGACCGGTCGCTCCTGCGCGACATGACCGAGACGCGCGGGCTTGCCGGCGACGCGCTCGGCGCGGTGTTCCCGGGGTCGGCCGAGGAGGTCGCGGCCGTCGTGCGCTGGTGCGCGCAGGCGGGCGTGCCCTTCGTCCCCCGTGGTGGCGGGACCGGGTACGCCGGCGGCGCGATGCCCGGCGCCGGGTCGCTCGTCATCGCCCTCGCCAGGATGACGCGCGTGCGCGAGGCGGCCCCGCTGGCATGGCGGATGACGGTCGAGGCGGGCCTGACGACCCGCGCGCTGCACCAGGCCGCGGCCGGCGAGGGCCTGTGGTTTGCGCCGAACCCCGGCGCGGCCGAGCAGTCGCAGCTGGGCGGGAACATCGCCACGAACGCGGGTGGGCCGCGGTCGTTCCGGCACGGGACGGTGCGGTCGTTCGTCACCGGGATCGAGCTCGTGCTGTCCTCGGGCGAGGTGCTCGTCGCCGGCGGCGCCGCCCGCAAGAACGTCGAGACGCTCGACCTGACCGGGCTCGCGGTCGGCTCCGAGGGCACCCTCGGCGTGATCACGGCGGCGTGGCTGCGGCTGCTGCCCCGGCCGGAGGTGATCCTGCCGGCGATCGCCCTCTACCCCGATCGCCGCGCCGGCGTCGCCGCGCTCGAGTCGGTCATGGCGTGCGGGTGCGTGCCGACGGCGCTCGAGTTCGTTGACGAGCGGGCGTTCGCCGCGGCGGCCGCCACGTATCCGCGCCACGCCGCGGCCGGATCGTTCGCCGTCATCACGGAGTCGGCCGGCCCGGCCGCGATCGCCCGGGCCGAGCGGGACATCCTCGTCGAGGCGCTCGCGCCCGGCGCGACGGCGGTCGACGCGCCCGACTCGCCCGGGGAGCAGCGCGCGCTCGAGTCGTGGCGCGACGGCGTCTCGCCGGCGGTCGTCGCCGTGCGTGGCGGCAAGGTCTCGGAGGACTTCGCCGTGCCGTTCGACCGGCTGGGCGAGGCCCTCGACATGCTCGAGCGGATCGGCCGCGAGCACGGCGCCGAGGTGGCGTGCTGGGGGCACGCCGGCGACGGGAACGTGCACGCGTCGGTGCTCGTCGACCGCGACGACCGGGCCGCGCTGCGGGAAGCCGAGACCGTCGCGGACGCCTTCCACGCGGTGCCGCGGGCGCTCGGCGGATCGCTCACGGCCGAGCACGGCATCGGCATCGTCAAGCTCGCGACCGCCGCAGGCCTCGCGCCGGAGCTGCTGAGCGCCCAGCGGGCGGTGGCGGATGCGCTCGACCCGGCCCGGCTCGCCAATCCCGGGCGCAAGATCCCGCCCGGGTGATCATCTGGACGGTTGGTCGGTAAGTCCGGTGGTGCAGCCGCAGCCCCGCAGCGAGCGGATCCCCGACCGCGCTCTGACCTCCAGACGCGCCGGATTCACCGACCAACCGTCTAGAGTCTCGCCGATGCTGATCACGACCACGAACGACCTCCCCGGCTACGAGGTGGAGGAGGTGCTCGGCGAGGTGTTCGGCCTGACCGTGCGGTCGCGCAACGTCGGCTCCCAGATCGGCGCCGGCCTCAAGTCGCTCGTCGGCGGCGAGCTCAAGGGCATGACGAAGGCGCTCGCCGACAGCCGTGAGCAGGTGATCGAGCGGCTGACCGAGGAGGCCCAGAAGCGCGGCGGGAACGCCGTCCTCGCGATGCGCTTCGACACGTCCGAGATGGGCGGGACGTGGACCGAGATCTGCGCGTACGGCACCGCCGTGCGTGTCCGCAAGATTTGACGTGGGGGAACCCATGGTTCCCCACGGCCCCCTCCTTTCGCCGCTGCCGGATGCCGGCGGCGCTCCGGCGAGAGCGCGGTCTCGCCTCCGCCGCAGAAGGCCGGTCCACCATCGCCGGCTCGGACGCGATGACTCTCGGCGACCAAAGAAGGGCTAGGTCTGTTACTTGGCGCCGCGCCGGGAGGCCCGGCGCAGGTCGCGCTCGATGCAGTACGCGGTGAACTGGGCGTGGCGGGTCAGGTACACCGCCAGCTCGAGCATTCCGAACGCGACCCATTCATGGAAGAAGCGCTCGTCGACCGCGTTACGGGGGACGCCTGGAGCAGGGGAATCCATGTGGCACCTCACCGGGGGGGAGAGGGGGTTTTCCGAAAGCTCTCTCATCTAGCCGCAGCCCGGTTGCGCGCGATTCCCCCGTTCGGGTCATTTGTGAAATTTGCAAGAAGAAATGTTCACACGAGGTAGTATGCAAGAAGTGTCCACCCGTCCGATTGGCACTCACGGCGGATGCCAATTGGGAGGGGTTGCGGCCGGCGTCGCACGCGGCCGAATCACCCCGCCAGAAGGGGTCTGACCCCGTTTCGCGGGTCCGGCTACGCCGGGCGCTCGGGGTGGCGCGGAAGCCCGTCGTCCGGGATGTCCTCCCAGGCGGCCGCGTACGCGCAGAACTGGCGCAGCGACGGGCGGATGCCGGGATCTCCGTCGAACGCCCCGAGGCGGACGCTCACGATGTCCGGATCATCGGGGCTGCGGCTCCAGAGGGCCGATCCGCACGCGCCGCAGAACAGCTTCGGAAAGCCGTCGGGCGGCGCGTACGTGCGGATCAGCTCCTCGCCCCGGGTCACGGTCAGCGAACCGGGCTGGATCCGGGCCTGCGCCGACGCCGCCGTGCCCGTTCGGCGCTGGCAGCGTGTGCAATGGCAGTAGGTCGCGACGACGAGCGGCGCGTCGACCCGGAAGCGGACGCCCCCGCACAGGCAACCACCGGTGAGGGGCAGGTCCGCCATCGCTAAAACTGGTCCGGCGTCTCGAGCGGGCGCCAGAAGGCGATCCGCGGCTCGCCGGTCACCCCGGCCTCCTGCATCAGCTGGGGGATCTCCGGGCTTGCGTTGAAGAACCTGTGGAACCCCTCCTCGGACTCCCACTCGTCGAAGACGGCGATGGTGCCGCCGTCGGCGCTCGCGAGGAACCGGTGGTGGATCGCGCCGTTCTCCCTGGCCCGCGCGTTGACGCTCTGCCACCGTCCCTCGTCCGACATGACCTCGGCCAGGCGGCTCGGGTCACCCTCCACCTGCAGCATCATGTACACGCTCATCCTGGTCTCCTCGGTCGGATGCGACACGCTACATCGGAGCGCATTCGCCGGCCTACCCCGGTCCGGTTCGGACCGGGCCGGCTCTCGTGATCCCGCTCTCATACGCGAAGATCACCGCCTGGATGCGGTCGCGCAGGCCGAGCTTGCCGAGGATGCGCTTGACGTGCGTCTTCACGGTCGACTCCTCGATGACGAGCGCCGCGGCGATCTCGCCGTTCGAGAGCCCGCGCGCGACCAGGCCGAGCACCTCGCGCTCACGCGGCGTGAGGTCGGCGACGGCGCTGCCCGCGACCCGCGGCGCCGGCTGGCGGGCCAGCCGCTCGAGCACGATCCGCGTCACCGACGGCGACAGCAGGGAGTCGCCGGCGGCGACCGTGTGGATCGCGGCGAGCAGCTCCTCCGGGCTCGTCCGCTTGAGCAGGAAGCCGGACGCGCCGGCGCTGAGCGCGCCGAAGATGTAGTCGTCCTGCTCGAAGGTGGTCAGGATCACGACCTTCACGTCGGGGGAGGTCGCGAGCACCTCGCGGGTGGCGGCGATCCCGTCGAGGTCGGGCATGCGCACATCCATCAGGACCAGGTCGGGCCGCAGCGCCGCGACGCGGGCGACCGCCGCCCGCCCGGTCGCGGCCTCGCCCACGACCGCGATGCCGGCGTCGCTCGAGAGCACGGCGCGCAGCCCTGCGCGCATCAGCTGGTCGTCGTCGACCAGGAGCACGCGCACGGCCGGCCCGCTCACCGGCCCTCCTCCGCGAGGGCGTACGGCAGGCTGGCGTGGACGTGGAAGCGCCCGTCCCGGCGCTCGACCTCGAGGCTGCCGCCCAGGAGCGCCGCCCGCTCGCGCATGCCGAGGATGCCGTGGCCGCCGTCGATCGGGGCCGGCGCGGCTGCGGGCGCGACCGGGTTCGTGACATCGAGCCCGAGCCGCGCCTCGCCGTAGTCGATCGCCACCGCCGCGTCGCCGCCGCCGTGGCGGGCGGCGTTCGTGAGCGACTCCTGCAGGATCCGGTACGCCGCCTGGTCGAGGCTCGGCGGGAGCGGCCGCGGGACGCCCTCGACGTGGACGTCGACCGCGACCCCGGCCGCGCGGTGCCGCTCGACGAGCGTGTCGAGCGCGCCCAGCCCGGTCGGCGGCTCCACCGCCTCGTCGGCCGCGTCCTCGCGCAGCCCGCGCACGAGCTGGTCGATCTCGCCGATCGTCTCGCGGGCGACGTCCTCGATCGTGGTGAGCGCCGAGCGGGCCGCCTCGGGGTCGCGCTCCTGGAGCAGCCGGGCCGCGCCCGCCTGCACCAGGATCACGTTGATCGCGTGGGCGGCCGAGTCGTGCAGGTCGCGGGCGATCCGGGTGCGCTCCTCCGCCGCCGCCAGGCGACGCTCGCGGGCGGTGTCGCGCTCCGCCCGCGCGGCTCGCTCCGCCAGGTCGGCCCGGCGCCGGCGGCGCCCGCGCAGGCCGTCGCCGACGCCCCACGCCACGCCCCAGACGACGACGCCGAAGAGGATCGGCGTCGCCGGGAACCCGTCCTCTGCGATCGCCGTCGCGCCCAGATGGACGGCGAACATGCCGAAGACGACCGCCGCTGTGCGGCCGATGCGACGACGGGTGCGGTCGTCGCTCGCGACGTAGAAGAGCGCGACCGTCGGACCGAACGGCGGCCCGGCCTGGTAGCCCAGGGCGTTGATCGCGGCGCTGGCCGCCGTGGTAAGGGCGAAGACGCCCAGCGGCGAGCGCCGGTGGTAGACGAGCGGGAGGGTCGCGACTGCGGCCAGCGCGACGCCGGCGAGGTCGATCGCGCGGGTCGAGCCGTGGCCGTGGGCGAGCAGGCCCAGGGTGAGCGCGAACGCGACCAGCGCGACGACCGCGTCGCGAGGCGTCCGGGGGCGCGTATCCGAGGCCTGCATCCCACTCCGAGGGTAACGCCCGCCGGGGCCTTTCGAGTCGCACCGCAGGAGGATCCTCGTCCCCCCGCGGGAGGACGGCCAGGTTCCTACCCGGGGGCGTTTCGGCGCGGGAAGGCCGTTCCTAGGCTGAAGAGCATGATCACCATCACCCGATTCGCACTCCGGCACCGCCGCCTGGTCGCCCTTTCGTGGCTGGCCGTGGCCGTCGCCGGCATCGTCTCGACCGGCCCCGCGACGAGGGCGCTGAGCGACCAGTACTCGGTGCCCGGCCGCGAGGGCTACGTCACGAACACCGCGATCACGCGGATGTTCGGAAACGGCGGCGACGGCGCCCCACTCGTCGCGGTCGTCACCCTGCCCCCGGGCGCGAACGTCGGCTCGGCGCAGGTGCGATCCGGCCTCGCGGACGTCGGCCGGCGCATTGCCGCGGCTGTCCCGCACGCCCGGATCGCGTCGTACGCCTCGACCGGCGACCGCGCGTTCGTGTCCCGCGACGGGCGGACGACGTTCGTCCTCGCCTATCCGCCGCCCACTCCGGGCAGCTTCGGCCAGAACGCGCAGGCCGTCTCCGCGGCCAGCGCCGCGCTCCACGGCGCGACGGTTGCCGGGGCGCCGGTGCACCTCACCGGCCTGAACGCGCTCTCGGCCTCGGGCCAGAAGGGCGGTGGGCCCGGCCTGCTGGCCGAGTCGCTGCTCGGCGGGCTCGGCGCCCTGCTCGTGCTCGCGTTCGTGTTCGCGTCGCTGATGGCGTTCGTGCCCCTGCTCGTCGCCGTCATCTCGATCCTGGCGAGCTTCCTGCTCGTGTGGGCGCTCACCTCGGTGACGCAGGTGTCGGGCATCGTCGGCTTCCTGATCGCCCTCGTCGGCCTGGGCATCGCCATCGACTACTCGCTGCTCATCGTCGTGCGCTGGCGCGAAGCCCGCGCCCACGGGTATGCCGGCGACGACGCCGTCGTGCACGCCATGGCGACGGCCGGCCGCGCGGTGGTCTTCAGCGGCACGACGGTCGCGATCGGACTGCTCGCCCTGGTCGCGCTGCCCGTGCCGTTCCTGCGCAGCGTCGGCTACGGCGGCATGGTCATCCCGCTCGTCAGCCTCGCCGTCGTGACGACGCTCCTGCCCGTGATCCTGTCGAAGATGGGCGGGCGGCTCGACTGGCCGCACCTGCGGACGGACGACCGCGCCAGCCGCTCGTGGACGCGCTGGGGCGCGCTGGTGGTGCGCCACCGGGTCGTCACGGCCGCCGTCGCGACGGTCGTGCTCGGCGGGCTCGTCTTCGCCGCGACGACGATCAACCTGGGGTCGGCGGACGGCAGCCCCGACACGATCAGCCAGTCGGGCGCCGCCCACCAGGGGTTGACGGCCCTCGAGCGCTCCGGCATCGGCTCGGGCGTGCTCACGCCGATCGAGATCGTCGCCGGCCGCGGCCAGGCGGCCCGGCTGGCCACGGCCCTCGAGCACGTCGAGGGCGTTCAGGGCGCGGTCGCGCCCGCCGCGGCGGAGTGGCAGCGCGGCCCGACGGGCCTGGTCGACGTCTTCGCCCAATCCGACTCGCGCGCCACGGTCGACCGCGTCCGCGCCGCCGCGCATGGCGAGGGCGACGCCCGCGTCGGCGGGATCGTGGCCCAGAACAGCGACTTCATCTCGGCGGTCTACGGGAGCTTCCCGGCGATGGCGGCAGTGATCGTCGTGCTCACGTTCCTGCTGCTGGCGCGCGCGTTCCGGTCGGTGCTGCTGCCGGCCAAGGCGCTCGTCCTGAACATCCTGAGCGTCGGCGCCGCCTGGGGCGTCGTGACGCTCGTCTGGCAGCACGGCTTCGGCTCGGACGCCCTCTGGGGCATCCCCGCGTCCGGCTCGATCCCGTCATGGCTGCCGCTCATGATCTTCGCGTTCCTGTTCGGGCTCTCGATGGACTACGAGGTGTTCATCCTGGCCCGGATGCGCGAGGAGTACGACGCCACCGGCTCGACCGATACGGCGGTCGTCGAAGGCATCGGCCGCACCGGCCGCCTGGTCACGAGCGCGGCGCTGATCCTGTTCCTCGGCTTCGTCGCCATGGCCTCCGCGCCGGACACGAGCGTGAAGATGATCGCGACCGGCCTGGGCGCCGGGATCCTGATCGACGCCACCCTGATCCGGGCGCTGCTCGTGCCCGCGGCCGTGTCGCTCTTCGGCCGCTGGAACTGGTGGCTGCCGCGCCCGCTCGCCCGCCTCCTGCGCGCATCGCCGGGCCGCGCCTGACCGTCCCTGCAACCGACCACGAGGAGAACCGCATGACCCTGTTCCTCTCCACCGGCTGGCACCATCACGGCTGGTTCCTGCTGTGGCCGCTGATCCCGCTCTTCTGGATCGGCGTCCTGATCCTCTTCGTCCGCTTCGTGGTGTGGCGGGGCGGCCCCGGCCCGTGGAGCCGCCGCTACGCCGGCCCCGACCCGCACACGATCCTGGCGGAGCGCTATGCGCGGGGCGAGATCGGCCTCGACGAGTACCGCGAGCGGCGGGCCAACCTGGACTCGTGACACGCCGCCGCCGGCCGCCGCGCGAACGGGCGCGGCGGCCGGCGCACGGGTGAGATCAGCCGCCCAGGGCGGCGACGAGCTCGGGCACGAACTTCGCCGCGTCGACGGTGCCGACGCCGGTCGAGAGGTCGTATCCGTGCCGGGCGTTGAAGCCCTTCACGGTGTGGGTGCTCCCGCCCTGCGGGAACGTCACCGTGTTGGTGCCCTGCGTGACGTCGACGATGCCTGCCGCGTTGTGCGCCAGCAGGCGGTAGATCGCCGGGTTCAGCAGGCCGAGGCCGTGGCCGGCCCACTGGTCGGCGATCGCGACGACGCCGGAGAACAGCGGCGAGGCCTCGCTCGTGCCGCCGATCAGGTAGAAGCCGGCGGGGCCGGCGCCGACCTTGGCGTCGAGGAACACGAGCGCCGCGCCGTCGACGGCCGCGCTCATCGAGATGTCCGGCACGCCGCGGCGGCCACGCAGATGGCCGACGCCGTGCTGGTAGAACGGCCGCGAGAACACGGCCGAGCGGCCGCCGCCGCTCGCGCTCGGCGAGCCGAAGAGGGCCGTGTCGTTCCACACCGAGTCGGGCGAGGTGTGGTTGCCGGCCGCGTTCAGGTGCATCTGGGTGCCGCCGATCCCGGTCACCAGCGGATCGGAGGCGGGCCAGTTGACCGTCCGGCGCAGGAAGAACGTCGCGGCGAAGCCCTGCGAGTCGAGCGAGTTGGGGCCGGTCGGGCCGGCGTCACCGCTCGAGGCGAGGACGCTCACGCCGTGCCGGGCCGCGTTCTCGTACGCGGTTCGCAGGCCGAGGATCGACGCCTTGCTGGGGAAGCCGATCTCCGGCGCCCCGAAGCTCTGCGTGATGACGTTCGCCATGTGGTGGTCGATGACGTGGTTCTCCGCCTTGACGATGGCGGGGAAGCCGCCGGTGCCGAGCGTCTCGGCCACGGGCGTCTCGACGAGCACGATGTTCGCCTTCGGCGCCATCGCGTGGGCGTACTCGACGTCGAGCGACGTCTCGATCGCCCAGCCGAACATGGATGGCCGCGCGGTCGGGTCGTACGCCGGCACGGGGCCGGCCGGCTGGATGATCTTGAAGCTCGGCGGCGGCGGCAGGTGGAACGCCTTGTCGAACGCCTTGAGCTCGCCGCGGATGTGCTGGTAGCCGAACGAGTCGACGATCGCGATCGTCTGGCCCTTGCCGTTCAGACCCCTGCGGTAGAGCGGTCCGAGGTCGTAGGCGCGGTGATACTGGAACGGCGCGTAGCAGGCGAGCTGCAGCTGCGCCTCGCACTGGGTGGTCGTCGGCGGCGTCGCAAACGCCGTGTGGGACATGAGCCGCGCCATGGGTATCGGCGTCGCCGTGCTCGCGGCCGCGGCAGGGGCGACGGCGGCGGTACCTCCCAGACCGCAGGTTCCGAGCAGGCCGAGCAGCAGCCCTACGACTCGTCGCAACATCCTTCCCCTCCTTGACCCGAAGGTCCACGAGTCCGGCCGCCCGAGCCCACCCCCTGCGGCCCTGAACGGGCCGTACTGTACCTGTTATTGCGGCCGTGCCGGCGACCCGCGCCGCCAGGGCGCAGCGTCGACGGTAGCCGCGTCACCCAGGCTCCGCAAACCGCTCAACGCCGGCGCAACGGCGCGTCTATGGGCGCGTTCGCAAGGCCGGAATCCAATCGTGACAACGGATACGAATTAATGATAGGGTCGCTGTTGCCTGTAGTCCGGTTGTCCAAACGAGGAGGACACAATGACGCGGCAGGGTCACGGACCTCGGCGGGTGCTGGTGCTCGCCCTACTTGTCTCCGGGGTCGTTGTCGGCGTTGCGCCATTCGGCGCCTCGCCGGCGGTCGGGGCGGTGTCCTGTACGTACACCAGTGGCACGCGAACGGCCGCCATCACGATGGGCGCCGGGAACTCGGCGACGATCGTGCTCTCGGGAACCGCGCTCGACGTCAACGGCACGCAGTGCCAGACGGCCACGGTGACGAACACGGATACCGTGAACGTCACCGGGAGCACCGGCTCCGAAAGCGTGACGATCGACCTCGGCGGCGGCGCGTTCACGAACGCCAATGGAGACATCGCGTTCAACCTCGCGATGAGCACGAACGGGCCCGCGGGTGACACGTTGACGGTCGACGGAGCCCCGACGGCCGACAACATCGTCTTCGGCGCGAGCGGCGTCGACCTGACGAACGACGGCAGCGTCGACGTCACGACCACCGGGACCGAGAACTTCGCGGCCAACGCCGGTGCCGGGGACGACACGGTGTCGGGTGCAGGCAGCGGCGCGACGGGCGCGGCGTTTGCGACGGCCCTCTCGCTCAACGGCGGGGCGGGGAACGACACGCTCACCGGCGGAGACGGCGGCGACACCTTCGTGGGTGGTGCGGGCAACGACGGCATCTCCGGTGGGAACGGCTCGGACACCGTCGACTACAGCTCATCCGAGGCGGGTGTGAACGTCGACCTGACTGCGGGTACCGCGAGCGACGGTGAGGGCGGAAGCGACACGCTGGCGGGCATTCAGACCGTGCTCGGCTCGAGCTTCCACGACGTCCTCCACGGCGGTGCGTCCGGCGGCGACACGCTGCTGGGCGACGGTGGCAACGACCTGCTCGTGAGCGGCGGTGCCAGCGACGTGATGGACGGCAACGCCGGGATCAACACGGTCAGCTACGTCGACGCGGGCGCGGCCGTCACCGTCAATCTCGCCACCGGGAGCGGGACGGGGTCGGGCAGTGGCGCCGACACCGTGCTGAACGTCCAGCGGATCACGGGCTCCGCCTTCAGCGACACGCTGACCGGCGACTCGGAGAACAATCGCATCACCGGTCTCGCCGGGAACGACACGGAGTCGGGCGGCCTCGGAAACGACACGTTTGCGATGGGTGCCGCACCCGATGGGGCCGATGTGCTCTCGGGAGGCGCCGGGGTCGACACCGTGCTCTACAGCTCACGAACCGGCGTCATCAACGTCAACCTCACCGGCGTGACCAGCACGAACGGCGCGGTCGGCGAGGGTGACACCATCAACGGCGACGTCGAGAACGCGGCCGGCGGGTCAGGGCGAGACACCCTCGTCGGGAACGCCGGCAACAACACGCTGACGGGCGCCCGCGGTGCCGACGTTCTGCGCGGGCTGGCCGGCAACGACAGGCTCCTCGCCGGCCGCGGTGCGGACTTCCTGGCCGGCGGAGCGGGGAACGACCTCATGAACGGCGGACTGGGGAACGACACCTGCCGTGACCGGCTCGGTGTCAACACGCGGATCAGCTGCTAGCACGACTTCGGCGGCTGGTGGGCAGCCGCCGAGACCGGCCCGGCCCCGACCACCGGGGCCGGGCCGGCCCATGGGGCGAGGAGGAAGCGACGCCCTCGCGCCGATCGGCGTAAGCGGAGAGGGAGGGATTCGAACCCTCGCTGGAGGTTTACCCCCCAGACCCACTTAGCAGGCGGGCGCCTTCAGCCACTCGGCCACCTCTCCCGGATGCGAGGCGGGTGCACGGACGGCGCCCAACCCCGCTCAGTACGATACCGCCTCATGTGGCGGCGCGTCCTCGTCGTATGGTCGGCCAGCCGCCTCGCGGTCTTGAGCCTGGGTTACCTGCTCACGATCGAGCTCGGCTGGCACCGCGCGCTGCAGCCGTGGCAGACCACCTGGGTGCGGGCGGTGACCGGGTGGGACTCGGTCTTCTACATCCGCATCTCGCACGTCGGCTACCACCCCGGCAAGATCGAGGCGTTCTTCCCGCTCTACCCGCTCGGGATCCGGGCCGTGCGGGAGGCCGCCCAGGTCGGCGACGCGGTGGCTGCGCTGGTCGTCTCGAACCTGGCGGTGCTCGCGGCCCTGGCCGGCATGTACGTCCTCGCCCGCGACCGGCTGTCCGAGGACCACGCGAAGCGCAGCATCCTCTACCTGGTGCTCTCGCCGTACGCCTTCGCGCTCACGATGGCCTACAGCGAGGGGCCGTTCCTGGCCTTCACCGTGTGGCTCTTCGTGCTCTCCGACCGCGAGCGCGACCTGGCGGCGACGCCGCTCGCCTACGCCGCCGGCCTGACCCGCGTCACCGGCCTCGCGCTGGTGCCGCCGCTGGCGCTGCGGGCGTGGCGGCGGCGGACGCTCTCGGCGTGGGTGCTCGCGGCCGCGCCGCTGGCGGCGTTCTGCACCCAGGCCGCCTGGCTCAACCACGCGGCCGGCGACCCGCTGGGGATGGTGCACGTGCAGTCGCAGTGGGGCGGCCACCCCGCGTTCCCGCTGGTCAGCCTCGGCGACCAGTTCTGGCGCTTCGCCACCACCCGCGACGTCTTCTTCCTGGCCCGCGGGCTGACGGTCATCGCCTACCTGGCGCTGCTCGTCACGCTCATCCGCCAGGAGCGGTTCCGGGCGACGCGGGCCGAGGACGTGCTGTTCGTCGCCGGCGTCTTCGCGATGCCGCTGCTCTCGTCGGTGCTGCAGTCCGTCGGTCGCTTCGGACTGGTGGCGTTCCCGCTCGCGTTCGCGATGGCCGACATCGGCCTGCGCCGCGAGTCGTGGCACCGGGCCTACGTGGTCTTCGCGCCGACGCTCCAGATCGTCTTCTTCACCTCGGTCGCGCTCGGCTACCGGCCGCCGTGACCCGGCTCAGCGCTCGCTGAACGAGACCTTGCCGATGAAGATGCCGTTCGGGTGCGCGGCCGGGTAGGCGTACAGGTAGAACGTGTAGCTGCGGTCGCGGGCCAGCCGGTGGGTGCGCGAGCGGTAGCGCCACGTCGCCGGCGTCTGCCACGCGGTCTTGCGCGTGTAGTCGATCTCGATCGTCGTCTGCCCGCGCTGGAGCACGAACGCGTAGCCGTTCTGGGTCGGGTACGGCAGCCAGGTGAAGCGCGGCCGCAGGTTGTGCAGCCGGGCGCCGTTCTGCGGCGTGCAGATCTCGCCGGTGTGCTCGCGCAGGCGCACGCCCTTGGAGTAGTTGAGCTGGCCTTTGTGCGTCAGCGAGTGGTACTTCGCGAACACGCGGTAGTAGTAGTTCGAGAAGTGCTTCAGGCCGCCGTCGTGGGCGACCCCGGACGAGTGGGGCACCACGTGGCCGTCGCTCGGGCTGGTCGGGTAGCGGGCGTGGTTGCGCACGACGATCGTGCCGGCGAACCGGGTCGCCGTGTTCGGCACCCAGTGGACGGTCACCGAGCTGCAGCCGACCGTCCCGCGGACGCTCTTCGGGTTCTTCGGCGCCGTGGCCCTGCCGGTCAGCGTCACCTGGTGGGTGTGCGGGCCGACGCTTCCGTTGTCGGTGACCGAGAGGACGGCGGTGCGGCGGCCGGCGGCCGACGGCGTGAACGCGACGTGGATCGTGCACGTGGCGCTGGGCTGGAGCACCTGGCCGGTGCACGTGTCGGCCGAGCGGATGAAGTTCTTCGGGTTCGTGCCCCCGAGCGCCGTCGAGACGATCGGCATCGGGCTGCTCGTCAGGTTTCGGATCGTCACCACGTGGCCGGGCGAGGACGTGCCCGCCGGGATCGCCTTCGTGTAGGTCACGGTGACCGGCGAGAAGCCGACCGATGAGGGCGTGCCCGTGCCGGACACGTTCACGCTCTGCGTCCCGTTCTGGGGGTCGTCGTCGTTGATGTTGATCACGGCCGAACGGGCGCCTGTCGCCGTCGGGTTGAAGGCGACAGTGATCGCGCACGAGGCGTTGGGCGCAAGCGTGACCTTGGCCGCGCAGTCGGCGTCGCTCACCGAGAAGTCGCCCGGGTTCGCGCCGCCCACGCTCGTGCTCGAGTAGGTGAGCGGGCCGTTGCCGTTGTTCTGCAGCGTGATCGTCTCGGTCTGCGAGATGACGTGCAGCGGCTGGTTGCCGAAGTTGAAGCTGCCCGGCGAGACGCCCGCGCTCGGGTCGGTGCCGTTGCCCGTCAGGCTGACCTGCTGGCCCGCGACGTTCAGGGTCGCGTTGCGCGTGCCCGTGGCACCGGGCGTGAAGTCGACGTCGACCGTGCAGGTGTTGTTGCTGTTGCCGCCCGAGACGGAACCCGAGCACCCGGAGGCGCCGAAGTCGCCTGAGTTCGCCCCGGTCACGTTGGCGTTGGCCGGGTTGGCGGCGTAGTCGGTGTTGTTCGTGACGATGACCGTCTGGTTGGGCGACGTCGTGCCGACCCGCTGGTCGCCGAAGTCGAGCGGCCCGCCCGCGACCGAGAACTGGTCGGCGACGCCGGTGCCGCTCAGGGGCACGCTCTGCGGGGAGCTGGGGTCGTCGTCCGCGATGTCGAGAGATGCGCTCTCGGAGCTGTTCGAGCTCGGCTGGAACGTGATGTCGACCGAGCAGGTGTTGTTCGGGTCGACGGCCGCGCCCTGGCACGAGTTGTTGCTCAGCGAGAAGTCTCCCTGATCGGGGCCGCTGAGCGAGGTCGAAGAGATGTTGACGGTGCCGGCCCCGTTGTTCGTGAGCGTCTCGGTGATCGTCTGCGGCGCGCTCGCTGCGACGTTGCCGAAGTCGACGGCGTTGGGCTGGGCCCCGAACACGCCGGCGGTGATGCCCATCGCCCCGGAGCCCGACGTGGCGAGCGCCACTCCGACGGTGAGAAGAGCGGTGGATGCGAGAGCGAGACGACGACGCATGAGAACCTTCGGTCAGAGGTTGAGCAGGACGAGCGCGACCGCGGCGCCGCAGCCGAGCACGGCCAGCGCCGGGATCACGAGGGCGCCCGGGCCGGACGCCGACATCGGCCCGAACTGGCGGGCGGGGGCGAGCTGGCCGCGCGCTGCGCGGGCGTAGGCGCTCGAATGAGTGCGCCGCCGCGTCACGATGGTGGCGACGACCATCAGGAGCACCATCAGGAACCCGGCGACGGCGACGCCGCGCATGAGCGTGGACGTGAGCCGGCCGCCGGTGGACGTCGCGGACCCCTGGGCGGGGGTGGCGTGGTGCACCGCCGCGGGCTTCGGCAGAGCCCAGTCCTGGCCGGTTACGGCGGCGGAGGCATTGCCGGACGCGTCGAGCGCGAAGACGCGATAGCAGTAGGTGACGCCGGGCTTTGCGGAGCTGTCGACCTGCGACGCGCGGACCTTCTCGTTGCCGACCGGCGATCCGTCGGCGGGGCCGGTCGGGCAGTTGGGGGCGACACCGCGGCGCACGGCGTCGAACGCGATGCCGGCGTGCTGCGGGTTCTGCCAGGTGACGACGATCTGGCCCTGGGCGTTCGTTGCCACTGCGAGGCCGGTGACCGGCCCGGGCGGCGTCCGGTCGCCGGGGTTGAGCACGCCGCGGTCGACCGCCGCCCGCGAGTAGTTGCCGTTCGCGTCGAAGGCGAAGGCCGCGTAGCAGTAGCGGGTGTTGTCGACCGCGCCGGTGTCGACCTGGACGGTGCGCACGCTGGTGCCGCCGACCTGCACGCCGTCGCCGGCCGAGGCCGGGCAGGCGGCGAAGCCGCGGCGGATGACGATGCCGGCGAGGTCTGAGGCGTGCGGGTTCGACCACCGCAGCGTGATCTTGCCGGGCGTCTTCGTGATCGCCTGCAGGCCGAGGACGCGGCCCGGCGCCCGGGTGTCGGGCGGGGGCGTCCGGTGCGTCGAGCCGCCCGTCGGCTGGGTCGTCCCCGTCGTCGAGCCGCCGCCGCCGCCGGTCGGGCCGGACGCGGGCGGAGGCGAGGCGGGCGGGGGCGGCGGCGGGCTCGTGGCGAGCGCCGCGGCGGCGCCGGCGCACAGAAACGCGCCCGCCAGGCATGCAGCCGCGAACGCCCGGAGCCCAATGCTTGATCTCGAAATCCCCACGTCCACCGCTACCTTCGAGCCGGAGATGTCAATCACTTCCAGCCTACTGCAGCCTGAAAACGCGTCAAGCTGCGCCTCCCACCCCCCGACACCGACTGGAAGCACACTCCAGTCGGGGCCGATCATACCGTGGGTCCGCGGCGTTTGCCGTGATCACCGCGGCGGCTTCTCGAGAGCGCGTTCGGCCCTTTCCGCCGGGCTCCGGAGACGTGATCGGTTTCCAAGGGAATTGACAGGAATTTGTGAGGGCCGGCCGCCGATATCCGGTAATCCTCCGGATCTCGCGGGTCGCCGGCCCCCGACCCGCGCGAACCTCGCATTTTTCAGGCAAGTGGTAGCCTTGGCGCGATGGTGGGCAGCGTGGCGGTCACCCCGCTTCGGTTCACGGGCGAGTTCCTGACCGCACTCGCTGCGGCCGACGACCGGCGCGGCATCGCCGACGTGCTGGCGGGCGAGCTGCACGCGCGCCTGAGCCTGGACGGCGTGCTCGTGCACGAGCATCTGGCCGGCCGCAGCCACACCTGGGCGCAGCGCGGGGTCGTGAAGCCGCCGGTTGCGCCCCGGATCGCGGCCGTGCGCTCCGGCGAGGCCCGCGCCGGCGGCTTCGGGTACGCGGGGACGGCGACGCCGCGATGGGTGATCGTCTGCGCCCGCTCCCCCGCGGCCAGCGAAGAGGAGCTCTCGTACCTGGCGATGGCATGCGAGACGGCGCTCGTGGCCGCCGCGCATGCCGCGCGAGTGAACGAGGAGCGCACGGCGGCGCGCACCGGCCGCGCGCTGGTCGAGCTCGGCCAGGCGCTCGCCCTCGAGCACGGCGAGGATCGTGTCCTGCACCTGCTCACCCTGGCGGTGGCGAGGCTTGTCGACCAGGACGGCGTCTCCGCCTGGCAGGCGACCGAGGGCAGCTTCACCCTCGTGTCGGCCCACGGGTTCGCCGGCCGGCGCCGCTCGGCCATGGCCGCCCAGGTGCCCCACAGCCAGCTCCTCGACGAGCTGACCGCGTCGCGGCGGCTGCGGATGCTGACGCGTGAGGAGGCGCCGGCGCTCGTCCGCGGCCCGCTCGCGGGCGTCGTCCCGATCGGCGAGCGGGAGGGCAATCACGCCCTGCTCGTCGTCGAGCGCCGGGCCGCGTTCGACGCGGCCGAGGAGGCGCTGCTCCTCGGCGTCGCCGACCAGGCCCTGCTCGCGCTCGCGAACGAGCGCCTGCTGTCCGAGCAGCGCGACGCCCTGTCCGGGACGGTCGCATGCCTCGGCCGCGCGCTCGCGCTGCGCCACCGCGAGACGGCCGAGCATTCCGACCGGCTCACGTCGGACTGCACCGCGGTCGGGCGGGCGCTCGGGATGACCGGCGACGACCTGCGCGACCTGACCTACGCCGCCGCGCTCCACGACCTCGGCAAGATCGGCGTGCCCGAGCGGGTGCTGGGAAACCGCGGCCCGCTCGACAGCGAGGGCTGGCGCCTGATCCACGCCCACCCCGAGCTCGGCGCCCAGATCATCGACCCCGTCGGCGCACTGGCCGGCGCGGCGGCGCTGATCCGGGCCTGCCACGAGCACTGGGACGGCAAGGGCTACCCGCGCGGCCTGGCCGGCGAGGACATCCCGCTCGGCGCGCGCGTCATCCTCGCCTGCGACGCCTACCACGCGATGTGCGAGGAGCGCAGCTACCAGGCGGCGCTGCCGCCGGAGGCGGCCCGCGAGCGGCTGCGGGAGCTGGCCGGCGCCGACTTCGACCCGCGCGTCGTCGACGCCCTGCTCGTCCACCTCGAGACCGCCGCCGCAACAGCCGTGCGCGCCTGAGGCGCGCACCGGTGGAACAGGAGAAACCCCGGATCGGCCCCATCTTCGGGGCGCTCATGCTGGTGCTGCTGGTCGCCTCGCTCGACCAGACGATCGTCTCGACGGCGCTGCCCACCATCGCCGGCGACCTGGGCGGGTCGTCGAAGCTGGCGTGGGTGGTCACCGCCTACATGCTGGCCTCGACGGTGACCACCCCGCTGGCGGGCAAGCTGGGCGACCAGTTCGGGCGCAAGATCGTGCTGCAGACGGCCCTGGCGACGTTCCTGATCGGCTCGGCGCTGTGCGGCGCCGCCCACAGCATGACCGAGCTGATCGCGTTCCGGGCCATCCAGGGCCTCGGCGGGGGCGGCCTGATGGTCACGACCCAGGCGGCCATCGGCGACGTCGTCCCGGCCCGCGACCGCGGCCGCTACGCCGGCCTGTTGGGCGGGGTCTTCGGGCTCTCCACGGTGATCGGCCCGCTGCTCGGCGGGTTCTTCGTCGACAACCTCTCGTGGCGCTGGATCTTCTACGTGAACATCCCGATCGGCGTGCTCGCGCTGGTCGTGCTCCAGGTCGTGTTCCATCCGCGCACGAGCCACACCCTGCACGTCATCGACTACCTCGGCATCACCTTCCTCGCCGCGGGCCTCTCGGCGATCGTGCTGCTGACGACGCTGGGCGGTGTGGACTACGCGTGGCTCTCCTTCGAGACCGCCATGCTGGCGGTGATCTCGCTGGTCTGCCTGGCCGGGTTCCTCGTCGCCGAGCGACGGGCGGCCGAGCCGGTGCTCCCGCTGAACCTCTTCCGCAACAGGATCTTCGCTGCGACCAGTGCGGTCGGCTTCGTGGTCGGGATCGCGCTCTTCGGATCGGTCACCTATCTGCCGCTGTTCCTCCAGCTCGTCAAGGGATCGAGCCCCACGGTGTCGGGGCTCGAGATGCTGCCGCTGATGGCGGGGGTGCTGATCTCGTCGATCGGGAGCGGCCAGGTGATCTCCCGCACGGGCCGGTACAAGGTCTTCCCGATCCTCGGCACGGCGCTCATGGTGGCCGGCATGCTGCTGCTGGCGCGGCTGACCGTCTCGACGTCGATCGGATCGGCGGGGCTCTCGATGCTCGTGCTCGGCCTCGGTCTCGGCGGCGTCATGCAGGTGCTGATCCTGGTCGTGCAGAACGCCGTCGACTATTCGCAGCTCGGCGTCGCGACCTCCGGGGCGAGCCTGTTCCGATCGATGGGCGGCTCGATCGGCACCCCCATCTTCGGCGCGATCCTGACCAACCGGCTCACGTCGAACCTGGCGGCGTCCCTGCCCGGCCCGCCGCCGAGCGGCGTCGACCTCGAGCGGGGCGCCACCCCGGCGTTGATCGCCTCGCTCCCCGCGCCGATCAAGGACGCGTTCCGCGGCGCCTACGTCGACGCGCTCCACCCGGTGTTCCTGACGGGGGCGGGGTTCGCGGTGCTGGCGTTCGTGCTCACCTGGTTCATCCCCGAGGTGCCGCTGCGAAAGACGGTCAAGGCCCAGGGCGCAGCCGGTACGGCGGCCGCCCCGCTGCACGGCAGCTCGATGGCGGAGCTCGAGGCACAGGCGGCGTCGCTCGCAGGGCGCGAGCGGCGGCACCTGATCTACGAGCGACTCGCCGATACGTCGGGGGTCGAGCTGGCGCCGCGGGAGATGTGGCTGCTCTTCCGGATCGTCGAGCAGGTGCCGGGCGTGGTCGAGTCGTTCCAGCTCGATCCCCAGCTGGACGCGTTGAGGGACAAGGGGCTCGTCGACGGCGGCTGCGCTCTCACGCCCGATGGCGAGGCCGCCCTCGAGCGGCTGCGGGCCGCCCGCCGCGGGCGCGTCGAGGCGCTCCTCTCGGACTGGGAGCCGGAGCGGCACGGCGAGATCCTGCAGATCGTCGGACGGCTGACGCAGTCGCTCGCCGAGGAGCCGCCCGAGCCCGTCGCGACCGGCGTCGTATCAGACCACCGGACCGGCTAGACTTTACAAGTTATTGCAAACCGGCTCTGGTCGTACGGCAAGCTTCGCCGCGGTATGACAGCATGGCGGTGTGCTGTCCACGCCGAGATTCCGTCTCACGGCGAGCGCGTACCTGCCCGGTGCCGCCGCGGTGGGTGTCGAGCAGCGGATCCGCGCGGTGCTCGAAGATCGGCTCCCCGGGGCGGATCCAACCGTGCGCGTCGCCCTGACCGACCAGGTCACGGTCGGCTTCACGATGGCCGCCGAGTCGGCCATGGAGGCGCGCGCCGAGGGCCGCCTGGTCGCCCACGACGTGCTCCTCGGGGCCGCGCCGATCGCCCTCGAGGCCGTCGAGCTCTTCGCCGCGCCGCCCGTGCCGGCCTGACGCCGGGCGCCTCGCTTTACGGGTTCTCGCCGCCGTCCTGGCGGCGCAGGAAGCGCTCGATCTCGCGGGCGAGATCGTCGCCCGACGGCAGCTGCTCGGACTCGACGTCGCCCGCCGCCGACTCGAGCCGCGAGACGGTCTCGCGCAGCATGGCGTCGCCCGCGACGGCCGCGTCGTAGCGGTCGTGCTGCTCGCGCTCCTCCGCGAGCAGCGTCTCGACGTCGATCGTGATCGACAGGTGGCGGGAGAGCCGCTGCACGAGCGCGATGCTCGCGGCGGCGTAGCCGATGCTGGCGTACGGCGGCACCTGGGCGTAGAAGCCGACCGCCGGGGTGCCCGCCTCGGTCACCGCCATCTCGAGCACCGAGAGCGCCGCCGAGGGCACCCGCAGGAGCCCCTCGGGGCCGGCCGGCTCGTCGAGCAGCCCGTCCTGCGACTCGGTCGCCATCACCGGCACGGGCCGGGTGTGCGCCACCGCGCCCGGCACCGCGCCGAGGCTGACCCACTCCGAGACGTTCAGGCGGCGCACGAGCGCGACGGCGTCGGTCGCGAGCTCCTGCCAGCGCAGGTCAGGCTCGGCGCCCGAGAAGATGAGGAGGTCGCGGCGGCCGACGCGCGCGTGCCGGATCGCGAGCTCCGGCCACTGCAGCTCGGTCAGGCGGCCGTCCTGCACGTCGAGCACGGGGCGGCGGGAGCGGTAGTCGAACACCGCGTCGGGGTCGAACGTCGCGACCACCGTCGCTTCGCCCGCCACCTGGCCGACCGCCCGGGAGGCCGCCTCGGCGGCGTCGACCCAGCCGTCGAACGACGCCACGAGCACGGCGTCGCGCAGCTCGGGCAGGTCGTCGGCCAGTCGGTACAGCGGCACGGCCCCAGGATACGGGGTTCCGGCGCCGGCGGCTCAGCCGTCGACGCGCTCGCCGGCCAGCACCTCGACCGCGAGCCGGTTCGCGGCCGGGGCCAGCGGGCACGTCCACGCCGGGTCGTAGACGCACGACGGGTTGTAGGCGAAGTTGAAGTCGAGCACGAGCCGGCCGTCGACCGTGCCGAGGTCGGCGCCCTTGACCGTGTCGAGCAGGTAGCGGCCCGCGCCGTACGTCGTGCGCCCGCTGGTGCGGTCGGCGAACGGCAGGAACAGGCCCCCGCCGTAGCCCTCGAGCCAGTACAGGGGCAGCTCGAGGTCCACGCCGGAGAGGGCAAACCGGGCGACCCCGAAGCGGCGGAAGCGGTACGGCTCGCCGGTGCTCGTCTGCAGCTCGAGCTCGGCCGGCTCGGTCTCGCCGACATCGGCGGCGACCCGGAAGTCCGGGTCGTAGCGGTGGTAGGGCAGGCCGGCGAACGCGGCCCGCCCCGCGGAGTCGAGCGGCGAGGAGGGATGCGCGGCGAACAGGCGGTCGCGCGTGCGCCGCCATATCTCCCAGGCCGCCTCGGCGTCCCCGCACGCGCGCACGCGGGCGTAGAGGGCGAAGATCTCCCGCCGCCAGTCGGCGAGGTCGAGCTCGCCGATCGTGGTCACGCCTGCCGTCATCTCGAGACGCCTACGGCCACCCCGTGCAACCGGTTTGGCATAGCTGTAAGAAGTTGCCCCTTTCCGGTGGCGTGTCAGATGTCAATCGGTGTACGATGCTTCGCGCTGGTGGGGTTCCCAGCCTGGGCATCCGAACCCCGTAACCCTCAGAAGGAGGCATTTCGGTGCACGTTCGTCCCCTTGTCGCGGGCCTGCTCGCCATGGCAGTCCTGGGACTCACCGCCGCGAGCGCGTCGGCGTCCATCCCGCACTCCGTCCTCTACACCAGCACCGCGCCGGGCGTGGGCAACATCCCGAGCGTCGGTGTCGAGGCGTACAGCTTCAACCAGATCGGCGACGAGGTGATCCTGCGCCGCGTCGCCAGGCTCAAGTCGGTGGCCGTGCAGCTCTCGAGCTGGGCGTGCCAGTCCGGCGGCTGGAAGACCGGCGACTGCGTGACCACGCCGGGCGCGACGTTCTCGACGCCGATCACCCTGAACATCTACAAGGCGTCGTCGACGGACACAGGGACCGGCGAGACCACCCCCGGCCCCCTGCTCGCGACCGTGACGCGGACGTTCTCCATCCCGTACCGCCCGTCCGCCAGCCCGCACTGCACGGGCCCGCAGGCCGGCGAGTGGTTCAAGAACGGCCAGGGCTGCTTCAACGGCCTCGCCCACACGATCGGGTTCACCCTCACGGGCCTGAAGACGAAGCTCCCGAGGGACGTGGTCTGGGGCGTCTCGTACAACTCCGACAACTCGGGGCCGGAGCCGCTCCACGGCACGAATGCTCCCGAGGACTCGCTCAACGTCGGACTCGCCCCGAAGGTGCGGGCGGGCCACCAGCGCTACCCGGGCGGTCTGTTCTGGGACACGCGGGTCGCGAGCAACAGCTGTGGCTCGCCGTTCGTCCCGGGTGACTTCAACCTGGACATCGGCAGCGGCGACTGCTGGACCGGGTACGTCCCCGCCGTCCAGTTCAACGCGACCAGCTAGGCACGGCCGGCACGTCGCCCTCCGCCCCCATCAGGGGGCGGGGGGCGACAGCCGCTCCGCCAGGTAGCGCAGCGCGATCGGGTAGCGGTACCCGATGTTCATGTGGGTGGCGTCGAAGAGCTCGAAGTAGACGTCGGTGACGCCGATCGCCGCGAGCGCCGCCCGGAACGCCTCGGCGCCCAGGTCGAGGAACCACTCGTCGCGCTTGCCGGCGTCGATGTAGATCGCCCGCAGCGAGCGCAGCGCGTCGGCGTGGCGCGGCACCATCCGCACCGGGTCGAGGGCCAGCCACCGCTCCCAGACGTCCGGCGCGAGCTCACCGGTCGCGACGTCGAACGGCAGCTGCACCGTGCCGTCGTCGTCCGCCGAGTAGCACGCGGCCATCGCATAGGCGTTCAGGAGCACGTCGTCGCCCTCCTTGCTGAAGGCGAGGCGGCCGCGGAAGTCGTCCAGGAAGCGCTCGAACGAGCCGCCGTACTCGTCGCGCAGCATCCGCGCGCAGGCCGGGAAGTCGCGCTGGTAGCAGCACTCGAACAGCGCGTCGCCGGCGTGGGTGGCGAGGCCGCCCCACAGGTCGGGGCGCAGCATCGGCGTGATCATGGCGCCGTAGCCGCCGCTGGACTTGCCCGCGATGCCGCGGTGGGCGGCTGCGGCGAGGGTGCGGTAGCGCTCGTCGACCCACGGCACCACCTCGTCGCACAGGTAGGTGTGGTAGCGGCCGGTCGCCGGCGAGTCGACGAACTGGCTGCCGCCGAGTGACGTCCAGCAGTCGACGAAGACGACGATGCACTGCGGCGTCGCGCCGTCGGAGAAGAGCTCGTCGACCGCCTCCGGGAAGAGCGCCCGCATCGGCGGTCGGTTGCGCCACATGTCGAGCTGGCCGGTGAACCCCTGGATGACGTAGATGGCCGGGTAGCTGCGGTCGGGCGCGTCGTCGTAGCCCGGCGGCACGTAGACCCAGAGCGGGCGCTCGGCCGGGTCGCCGAGCCGGTTCGACCGTAAGACCTCGCTGTCGATCACGTGCTCGTCGAGGCGGCCGGCGAACCGGCGCCCCCAGGGCGCGTCAAGCATCGGAGCCTCCGCCGGCGAGCATGGCGCGAGTCTACCGGCGCCGCAGGTGGCAGACTTCCGCCGGTATGGACGACAGCTCGATCCTGGCCTCGAACGCCGACCGCGAGCGGGTGGTCGCGCGGCTGGCCGAGGCACACGTCGACGGCCGGCTCACGGTCGAGGAGCTCGACCACCTGACGGGCGAGGCGCATGCCGCCCGGACGCGCAGCGACCTCGACCTGGTCTGCGCCAACCTGCCCGCCGTGGGCGTGGCCCCGCCGGTTCCCGCCGAGGTGGCCGCGCAGCACCCCTTCAGCGGCGGCCAGATCGCCGGGGCGACCGCGCTCACGCTGCTCGTGCCGGCGGGGCGGCTGATCGGGCTCATCATCGCGCTCTCGCTCCTGCGCGGCGAGACGCTGCCCGAGCGGCGGCGGCTGCTGCAGACCTGGGCAGCCGTCTGCGCGGTGGTGCTCGTGCTCGAGATCGTCGCGGTGCTCGTCTTCGTGGTGCACGTGTAGGCATGGCCGACGGCGATCCCACCCTGGCGCACGCGTTCACCAGGCCGGTCTACATCGCGACCGCATGCGCGGACGGCCGCCGGGCCGGGTGCCTGGTCGGCTTCGCGACGCAGGTCAGCATCGATCCCGAGCGGTTCATGGTCTGCATCTCACGCCTGAACGCCACCTTCCCGGTGGCGATGGCGGCGGAGCGGCTGGGCGTCCACGCCGTGACCGAGGTCGAGCGCGGCCTGGCGGAGCTGTTCGGCGGCGAGACGGGCGACGACGTCGACAAGTTCGCCCGCTGCGACTGGGAGCCGGCGGCGGACGGCACGCCGATCCTGACCGGGTGCCCGACCTGGTTCCTCGGCCCGATCGTCCACCGGGTCGACCTCGGCGACCACGTGGGCTGCGTCGTCGAGCCCGAGCGCGTGCACGGCGGCGGCCGGATCGAGCAGCTCACCGAGCGCGACCTCGGCGAGGTCGAGCCCGGCCACCCCGCCTGACGTCACGTGTCGAAGGTGGCGCCGACCGACGCGGTGACGACGAGCAGCGTGGCGAGCACGTCCGCCGCGTGCACCGACTGGCCGAGGGCGACGACGCCGACGACGGTCGCGATCGCCGGCTCGAGGCTCGCCAGCACGCCGTAGGCGCGGGCGGTCAGCGTCCGCAGCGCTGCCATCTCGAGCGAGAAGGGGAGCGCGGTGGAGAGCACGCCGAGGGCGAGGATCTGGAGGCCGCTGCCGGGCGTGATCGCGCCGACGCTGCCGGCGGCGACCGGCGTCAGCAGGATCGCCGAGACGAGCATGCCGCCGGCGAGGCCCTGGCTGCCCTTCCACGAGCGGCCGACCCGCTGGGCCGTGAGGATGTACGCCGCCCAACCGGCGCCGGCCAGCACGGCGAGGGCGAGGCCGGCCGGGTCGAGGCTGCCCTGCGACGACGGGCCGGCGAAGATCGCGATCCCGCCGCCGGCCAGGATCACCCAGAGCACGTCGCGCAGGCGGCGCGAGCCCACGAGCGCGACCGAGAGCGGGCCGAGGAACTCGACGGTCACCGCGACGCCGAGCGGGATGCGGGCGAGGGCCTCGTAGAAGGCGTAGTTCATGACCGCGAGCTCGGCGCCGAAGGCGACCAGCCAGACGAGCTCGGACGCCGGCCGGCGCAGGTTGGGGCGCGAGATGACGAGCAGGAGGACGCCGCCGACGCCGAGGCGCGTGCACGCCGTCGCCGGCACGCCGACGCGGCTGAAGAGGCCGGTGGCGACGGCCGCCCCGAGCTGGAACGAGAGCATCGCCGCGACCATGAGAAGCGGCGCTGGGACGTTGCCGCCCATCCGGGCCACGCGGGCCGTGGCCGACTCCGCCGGTGGGCCGGAGGGTTCGGGCTGGGCGGTGGCGAGGGCGGGGGCCGATGGCGGGCCGCCTGGCTGCGCAATTGACATCCGCGCAGGGCGCCAATTGGGAGGGGCCGGGCGACGCGCGCCGAGCACGCCAATTGGCATCCCCGGGGAACGCCAATTGCGAGGGGTTTCGGCCGCCGCCATGCGCCGAATCATGCCGCCCCGGCCGGGGCGGGGGTGCCGCCTCCCGCCGGGGCGGCGGAGCGGCTAGCGATCGACCGCGTCCTTCACCTTGCCGGCGGCCTCGCGCAGGTCGCCCTCGGCCTGCTCGCGACGGCCCTCGTTCTCGAGGCCCTTGTCGTCGCTGTGCTTGCCTGCGGTCTCCTTGGCCTTGCCCGTGGCCTGGTCGATCTTGCCGCGCAGCTTGTCACCCATCTGTGCACCGCCTTCGGGTCGGGTTGCCGTGAGCCACGTCGGATACCCCGGCCGGTCGCCGCGGAAACCGGCGCGCAGCCACGCGCCCGGCCGGGAGTCGCCGGCCGCGCGCGCGGGTGTCTGCGATTGCTGAACCTCCGCGCCACGCCGCCCAGGCGGGTGAGACGTTCGGGTCGCCCGCCCCGGGCGCCGAAGCGCCGGAACGTGCTGCGCATGAGCCGGACCGTCCACCCCCCGTCGCGTGCGCGCGGGAGATCAGCGTCGCAGGCGCAGATACCCCGGGGTGCCGGGTGCGCAAACGGGCGTCGGCTTGGCATCCGGGCCGCCGCGGTACCCTGTCTGCGGCCGGCAGCTCCCAGCCGTGCCGCCCCGAGACCCCCGTCCGCCGTGACGACCGCCAACGACGCGCAGCTCGACCTCCCCGGACCGTCGTTCCGGCACGAGGCGCTGCTGTACTCCGGCGACGCCGACTTCGCCGACCGCGTCGGCGCGTTCGTGCGCGACGGCGTCGACGCCGGGGAGCCGGTCCTCGTCGCCGTGGACGCCCGGAAGATCGAGATGGTGCGGCGGGCGCTCGGCGGCTCCGCCCGCGGGGTCACGTTCGTCGACATGGACGCGCTGGGAACGAACCCGGCCCGGATCCTGCCCACCTGGCGCACCTTCGCCGCGCCGCACCTCGCCGCCGGCCGGCGCATCCGCGGGGTGGGCGAGCCCGTCTCGCCGGGACGGTCGGCCGCCGAGCTGGTGGAGTGCCACCGCCACGAGGCGCTGCTCAACCTCGCCTTCGACGGCGGCGGGGCGTGGTGGCTCGTGTGCCCGTACGACGCCGGTGCGCTCCCGGCCGACGTGATCGCCGAGGCGCGCTGCACGCACCCGCTGGTCTGGAACTCGCGCAGCGGCGAGCCGAGCGCCGACTACCGCGGCCGGTTCGCGGCCGCCGAGCCCTTCATGGCACCCCTGCCCGACCCGCCCCCGCTCGTCGAGGAGACGGCGTTCACGCTCGGCGATCTGGGCAGCATCCGTGCCGTCGTCGCCGGCGCCGCCCGCGGGTGGGGCCTGCCCGAGGCGCGCGTCGCCGACCTGATCCTGGCGACGGGCGAGGTTGCGGCAAACAGCGTCCGCCACGGCGGTGGCCGCGGCACGATGCGGGTCTGGTACGACGGGGATGCAGCCGTCTGCGAGATCCGCGACGAGGGGTACATCGACAAGCCCCTGGCGGGACGCGAACCGCCCCAGGGCGGGGGTGCGGGCGGTTACGGCCTGTGGCTGGCGAACCAGGTGTGCGACCTGGTGCAGGTGCGCTCGTCGCCCGCGGGGACGACGATCAGGCTGCGCGTCCGCGCAGCCGCCGCCTAGTCCGTCAGGCCGTCGGCTCCGGCGGGTCCGGGTGCGGCGGCGAGGGCGGGTTCGGCTCGTCCGGGGTGGGGTCGGGGCGCGGGTCGGCGGTGTCGGTGCGCATCGTGCGCTCCGCGTACCCCTCGCCCGGCTGCGCCCAAACCCGGTCGTTTCGTAACCCGAAGCATTGGGTAGGGAAGCGCGCGATGACGATCGGCCGATCCGTGCGCGAACTGATCTCGGCGTGGCCGGCGCTCCATCAGCGCAACGGCGACCCGGGCGGGCTGGGCCGCGCCGCTCGCTCGGAGCACTCCCGCACGCTGCGGCCGCGCACGGACCAGCCCGATCGCGTGGTGCGCTCGATCTGCCCCTACTGCGCTGTTGGCTGCGGCCAGCGCGTCTACGTGCAGGAGGGCCGCATCACCCAGATCGAGGGCGACCCGGACAGCCCCATCTCGCGCGGCCGGCTCTGTCCGAAGGGGGCGGGCAGCCGCGGCTACGTGACGAGCCCCCTGCGCGAGTACAACGTCAAGTACCGGCGGCCCTACGGCACCGAGTGGGAGGAGCTTCCGCTCGACGAGGCGATGGACATGATCGCCGACCGCATCATCGCCACCCGGGCCGAGACCTGGGAGGACAAGGACTCCGAGGGCCGCAAGCTGCACCGCTCGATGGGCGTGTCCAACCTGGGCGGAGCGACGCTGGACAACGAGGAGAACTACACGATCAAGAAGCTCATGTCGGCGCTCGGGTTCGTCCAGGTCGAGAACCAGGCCCGCATATGACACTCCTCCACGGTGCCCAGTCTGGGCACCTCGTTCGGCCGGGGCGGCGCCACGACCTTCCAGCAGGACCTGCAGAACTCGGACTGCATCGTGATCATGGGGTCGAACATGGCCGAGTGCCATCCGGTCGGCTACCAGTGGGTGATGGAGGCGCGCGAGCGCGGCGCCCGGGTGATCCACGTCGACCCCCGCTTCACGCGCACGAGCGCGACCGCGACCGACTACGTGCGCATCCGGGCCGGCTCGGACATCGCCTTCCTCGGCGGGGTCATCAACTACATCCTCGAGAACGGCCGTGAGTTCCGCGACTACGTCGTGAACTACACGAACGCCCCCGTCATCGTCGACGAGGGGTTCCAGGACACCGAGGAGCTCGACGGCTTCTTCTCCGGCTGGCAGGACGGCAAGGGCACCTACGACAACAGCACCTGGCAGTACGCCGGAATGGCCGTGCACGGCTCGGCCGGCCAGCGGGAGATGGGTGCGAACCAGGGCGAGGCGTCCGGCCACGGCGGTCACGGTGGTTCGCTCAAGCACGGCGAGCCGCCCGAGGAGGATCCGACGCTCGAGCACCCCCGGTGCGTCTTCCAGCTCCTGCGCCGCCACTACGCCCGCTACACGCCCGAGTTCGTCGAGCAGGTGTGTGGCGTCCCCCGCGAGCAGTTCCGGATGGTGGCCAAGGCGCTCTGCGACAACTCCGGCCGCGAGCGCACGTCCGCCTTCTGCTACGCGGTCGGCTGGACGCAGCACACCGTCGGAGTGCAGTACATCCGCGCCGCCGCGATCGTGCAGCTCCTGCTCGGGAACATCGGCCGGCCCGGCGGCGGCATCATGGCGCTGCGCGGGCACGCCTCGATCCAGGGCTCGACCGACATCCCGACGCTCTACAACATCCTCCCCGGGTACATCCCGATGCCGCACGCCCACGCGCACAACAACCTCGACCAGTTCATCGAGATGAACAGCGCGCCGAGCGGGTTCTGGGGCAACATGGGCGCCTACACGGTCAGCCTGCTGAAGGCCTGGTGGGGCGCCCACGCGACGGCGGAAAACGACTTCTGCTTCGACTACCTGCCGCGGATCACGGGCGACCACTCGATCTACCAGACCGTGCTCGCCATGCTCGAGGGAGCGGTGAAGGGGTTCATCGTGGTCGGCGAGAACCCGGCGGTCGGCTCCGCGAACTCGGGCCTTCACCGCAAGGCGATGGCCAAGCTCGACTGGCTCGTCGTGCGCGACCTGGTCGAGATCGAGACGGCGGCGTTTTGGTACGACTCGCCCGAGGTGCGCCGCGGCGAGATGCGCCCCGAGGAGATCGGCACCGAGGTGTTCTTCCTGCCCGCCTCCGCCCATACGGAGAAGGACGGGTCGTTCACGAACACCCAGCGGCTGCTCCAGTGGCACCACAAGGCGGTCGAGCCGGAGGGGGACTGCCGCTCGGAGCTGTGGTTCTACTACCACCTCGGCCGCATCATCCGGCAGAAGCTCGAGGGCTCCGAGGAGGAGCGCGACCGGCCGGTGCGCGAGCTGCAGTGGCACTATCCGACCTCGGGGCAGCACGAGGAGCCGAGCGCCGACGCGGTGCTCCGGGAGATCAACGGCACGGGGCCCGACGGCAGCGCGCTCTCGGCGTACCTCGAGCTCGAGGACGACGGCTCGACGAGCTGCGGCTGCTGGATCTACTGCGGCTGTTTCGCGGACGAGACGAACCAGTCCGCCCGGCGCAAGCCGGCCTCCGAGCAGACCTGGGTGGCGCCGGAGTGGGGCTGGGCGTGGCCGGCCAACCGCCGCATCCTCTACAACCGCGCGTCCGCCGACCCGGACGGCAAGCCGTGGTCGGAGCGCAAGCGCTACATCTGGTGGGACGAGGAGGAGGGCCGGTGGACGGGCGAGGACGTCCCGGACTTCCAGCCCGACAAGCGGCCTGACTACGTACCGCCGGACGACGCGAAGGCTCAGGACGCCATCAAGGGCGACCACCCGTTCATCATGCAGGCCGACGGCCGCGGGTGGCTGTTCGTCCCCGCCGGCCTGGTGGACGGCCCGCTGCCGACGCACTACGAGCCGCACGAGTCCCCGTTCTCGAACCGGCTCTACGACCAGCGCGGCAACCCCGCGCGCCAGATCTTCGAGCGGCCCGGGAACCACACCCAGCCGACCGACGGCCAGCCCGGGTCGGATCGGTTCCCGTTCGTGATGACCACCTACCGGCTGACCGAGCACCACACCGCGGGTGGCATGAGCCGGTTCGTGCCGTACCTCTCGGAGCTGCAGCCGGAGATGTTCTGCGAGGTGAGCCCCGAGCTCGCGGCCGAGCGCTCGCTCGTGAACGGCGGCTGGGCGACCGTCGCGACCGAACGGGCCGCGATCGAGGCGCGCGTGCTCGTGACCGAGCGGATGCGGCCCCTGCGCGTGAACGGCCGGGTGGTGCACCAGGTCGGCCTGCCGTATCACTGGGGCTCTCGCGGCCTCACCCGGGGTGACTCGGCGAACGACCTCTTCCCGATCGTGCTCGACCCCAACGTGCACATCCAGGAGGTCAAGGCGGCGACGTGTGACATCCGGCCCGGCCGCTCGCCGCGAGGGGCGGTCTCGTGAGCGCGCAGCCGAACGTCGAGACCGAGGCCTGGCCGCAGAGCTATGGCGACGAGGCCAAGCCGCGGATGGGCTTCTTCACCGACACGAGCGTCTGCATCGGCTGCAAGGCCTGCGAGGTCGCCTGCAAGGAATGGAACCAGGTGCCCGAAGACGGGCTGCTCTTCACCGCGGACTCCTACGACAACACCGGCGGCCTCGGGGCGAACACGTGGCGGCACGTGGCGTTCATCGAGCAGGACCGGCCGCTGCGCGTCGGCGACGGCGAGCACGGCGACGGCGACGCGTTCCGCTGGCTCATGAGCTCCGACGTGTGCAAGCACTGCACCCACTCGGCCTGCCTGGACGTGTGCCCGACGGGCGCCATCATCCGCACCGAGCTGGGCACCGTCGTCGTGCAGGAGGACGTCTGCAACGGCTGCGGCTACTGCGTGCCGGCGTGCCCGTTCGGCGTCCTCGACAAGCGCGAGATCTCCGACGACGGGCGGGTGTGGAAGTGCACGCTCTGCTACGACCGCACCCGCGAGGGCATGACCCCCGCCTGTGCGCAGGCGTGCCCGACCGAGTCGATCCAGTACGGCCCGCTCGACGAGCTGCGCGAGCGGGCGGGCGCCCGGCTGGACAAGGTCGTCGCCGACGGCTTCGCGGGGGCGCGGCTCTACGGCGAGGATCCGAACGACGGCGTCGGCGGCTTCGGCGCGTTCTTCCTGCTGCTGGACGAGCCAGAGGTCTACGGCCTGCCGCCGAACCCTGTCGACACGACCCACGACCTGCCCGAGATGTGGCGGTCGGCCGCCGTCGCCGCCGGCGCCCTGGCCGTCGGCGTCGCGGCTTGCCTGCTGGGGGGGCGGCGATGACCGAGCGCCCGACCGAGGGGTACTACGGCCACCCGATCATCAAGCCGCCGGTCTGGAAGGACGAGATCGCCTGGTACCTGTTCACGGGCGGCCTCGCCGGCGGCTCGTCGGCCCTCGGCCTGGCGGCGCGGGTGAGTGGCAACCGCGCGCTGGCCCGCTCGACCACGTTCACGGCCGCGGCTGCGCTGACTGCGAGCCCGATCCTGCTCATCAAGGATCTCGGCCGCCCGGAACGGTTCGTGAACATGCTGCGCGTCGTCAAGCCGTCGTCCCCGATGAACGTCGGTACCTGGATCCTGACGGTCGCGGGGACGGCGGCGGGCGCGGCGGCGACGTGCGAGGCTGCCGACGTCCTCCCGGGCGTGCGCGCGCTGGCCCAGGGCGTGGCCGGCCTGCTCGGCCCCGCACTCGCCACATATACCGCCGTGCTCGTCTCCGACACGGCCGTCCCCGTCTGGCACGAGGCCCGCACCGAGCTGCCGCTGGTCTTCGCCTCCGGCGCCGCCGCGAGCGCCGGTGCGGCCGCCGTGATCCTGACGCCCGCCGACTGCGCCGGGCCGGCCCGCCGGATGATGCTGGCCGGTGCGGTCGGCGAGCTCGCCGCCACGACCGTCATGGAGCGGCGCCTGGGCGAGCTCGGCGAGCCGTACCACACCGGAAAGGCCGGGGCGTTCGCCCGCGCGGCGAAGACCGCGACCGCCGCCGGGGTCGCTCTCGGAGCGTTCGCCGGGCGGCGTCGCGTCATCGGCCGGCTGGCGGCGGGTCTCGTGTTCGGCGGGGCCGTCGCCGAGCGCTTCGCCGTGTTCCGGGCGGGGTCGCAGTCTGCCGAGGATCCGCGCTACGTCGTCATGTCCCAGCGCGACCGCTCGTAGCTGCCCGCGCTGTTCTCGAGACGGTCCAACCGGTACGATCCACCGGCCATGCAGTGGGTGCCGAAGTGACGCCGGTTCCGACCGGGCCGCGCATGGCGTTGGCTCTGCTGGACACCGTGCTGGAGCGCGTGCCCGTGGGCGTGCTGGTGCTCGATGCCGACCTGTGCGTCGTCCGGGCGAACGCCGCCCTGTGCGTGTTGGCCGGCGGCGACGAGGCTGCCCTCGTGGGCCGGCGGCTGGCCGACGTGGCGCCCTGGATCCCGGAGGCCGACGCGCGCCGCGTGCTCGAGAGCGGGACGACCGAGGAGATCGAGCTCGCCGACGCCGGCCGGCCGGGCCGGTTCGTCGTCGACCTGCAGCCGCTCGCCGGCGACGGCGCCCCGGCGCTCGCGTGCCTCGTGCGCGATGTCGGTGAGCTGGTCGCATGGCGACGCGGGATGGGCGGCATCGAGCGGCTCGCGGCCGACCTCTCGAGCGCCGCCACCCAGGCGGACGTCACCCACCTCGTCGTCAGCCGCTCGCGCGAGCTGGTCGGCGCGAAGACCGTCTCGGCCGCGCTCCTCTCCGCAGACGGCACGGCCCTCGAGATGGCCGGAATGGCGGGATTCGACGAGGCCACCGAGCGGGAGTGGCGGCGCTTCGACCTGGCCCGGCGAACGCCGCTCGGCGACGTGGTCCGCACCGGAGAGCCGGTCTTCCTCGAGTCGGCAGACGAGAGGGCTCGGGACTATCCCGACCTGCCCGGCCCGGCGGTGGGAGAGGCGATTGCCGCGCTCCCGATCCAGGGCCGCGGCGCCGTCATCGGCGGGATCGCGTTCCTGTTCGGCGAGGGCAAGCGGCTCGATCCGGCCGAGCGGTCCGCCCTGACGACGATCGGCTGGCACTACGGCCAGGCGCTCGATCGTGCCCGCCTGTTCGAGGCGGCCGAGTCCGAGCGGCAGCGTCTGCAGGCGCTGATGCAGCAGCTGCCCGTCGGCGTCGCCATCGCGGAGGCCCCGTCCGGCCACATCGTGGCGGTGAACGACAAGGCGACGCAGATCTGGCGGGTGCCGCCGGCCGGGCCCGAACCGATCACCGACGTCACCCCCTACGTGGCCTACCACGCCGATGGGCGCAAATTCGAGACGGGCGACTGGCCGATCGCCCGCAGCCTGGCCACCGGCGAGGTGGTGGACAGCGAGGAGATCGAGGTCGAGCTCGGCGACGGCAGCCGGGGCTGGATCAACATCAGCGCTCGCCCCGTGCTCGACGCCGCCGGCCACGTGCTGGGCGCCGTCACGACGCTCGTGGACGTGACCGAGCGGCGCCGGCGCGAGACCGAGGCCAGGTTCATCGCCGACGCCACCGATCTCCTGGCCGAGTCGCTCGACCCGGACGAGTCGCTGCGGCGCCTGGCGCGGCTGGTGGTGCCGCGGCTGGCCGACTGGTGCGTGGTCTACGTGCTCGAGGCAGCGCGGCTGCGGACGGTCTCGATCGAGCACACCGACCCCGACCGGGTCGAGCTGGCCCACGAGCTCGAGCGCCGCTATCCGGCGGACCTCGACGGGAGCGTCGGCCGCGTGATCACGACCGGCGAGTCGCAGCTGACGGCCCGCATCACCCGCGAGATGGTCGAAGCGGCGGCGCCTGACGCCGACTTCACCCGCATCATCTACGACGAGCTCGGCCTGCGCTCGGCGCTCACGGTGCCGCTGCGGGCGCGCGGCCGGGTGCTCGGCGCGCTCACCCTCGTCGCGGCCGAGTCCGAGCGCGCCTTCGACGAGCGCGACGTCTCGTTCGCCGAGGACATCGCCACCCACGCCGCCCTCGCCGTCGCGAACGCGCGGCTCTACACCGAGCAGCAGGAGATCGCCATGACGCTCCAGCGCAGCCTCCTGCCCCGGCGCATGCCGCGGCCGCCCGGCGTCCGGGTGGCGGCCGTCTACCGCGCCGCCGGGGCCCAGAACATGGTCGGCGGCGACTTCTACGACCTCTGGGAGATGACGGGCGGGCCGGAAGGCGAGTTCGGCTTCGCCATCGGCGACGTCTGCGGCAAGGGGGCCGCCGCCGCCGCGTTGACGGCGCTGGCCAGGCACACGGTGCGGACCGCGTCGATCTGGCTCCCCGGCCACCGCCCGGAGGGCGTCCTGCGGGCGCTCAACGACGCGGTCATCAAGCGGGCCGGGAGCGGCCAGTTCTGCACCGTCGGCTATGCCTATGCAAAGCCGTTCGAGGACGGGTTCGAGCTGCGGGTCGCGTCGGGGGGGCACCCGCTGCCGTTCGTGCTCCGCGGCGACGGGTCGGTGGAGCAGCCGGGGAGGCCGGGAACGCTGCTCGGCATCCTCCCGGACATCACCGTCCACGAGGAGCGGATCGTGCTGCGTCCGGGCGACGGGATCGTGCTGTGGACGGACGGGGTCAGCGACCGCCGCGGCGACGGCGAGCTCTTCGGCGAGGAGCGGCTGCGCGAGCTGCTCGAGACCGTCGGGGGCGGATCCCCGCGCGAGGTCGCCGACGCGATCGAGCATGCGGTGGTGGGCTTCTCGGCGACCGAGCCGCAGGACGACATCGCCCTGCTCGTCCTCCGGATCGCGGCCCGCTAGCGCGAGGACGTGCCGCCGAGGGCCGCGACGGCCTCGGCCCGCGTCGCGTACACCGGGATCACATCCGACACCGACACGAGGTCGAACAGCCGCGTGACGCTGCCTCCTGGCACGGCCACGACGGCGAAGCGGCGGGGCTCCTCGGAGCCGGTCAGGCCGCGGTAGCCGGCGACCAGGACGCCGAGGATGCTGCTGTCGATGAAGCCCGTCCCGGACAGGTCGACGACCAGATCGCCCTCCCGCCGGATGGCGTCCTCCATGTGCACGCGAACGTCCGGCGCGGTCGACAGGTCGTGCTCGCCCCGCAGGACGAGCACCCGGATACCGCCGTCGGATTCAACCCCGATCTGCCCGGTTGTCACGCACCTCTCCGAGTCCGCATCGAAGCGATGATCTTACCTATCCAGTCGACGTTTGCAGCCGCTCCGGCAGGGGTAGGCGATCTGGTCCACCCAAAGCCACCGGAAGGATGCAAGATGGCTCAGCTACAGGGCAAGACGATCGCGTTCCTGGCCACCGACGGGGTCGAGCAGAGCGAGCTCGCCGAGCCGTTCGCGGCGGTCGAGAAGGCCGGTGCGAAGGCCGAGCTCGTGTCGCTCGAGCACGGCCGGATCCAGGGCATGGAGCACCACGACAAGGGCAAGACGTTCGAGGTCGACCGGACCCTCGAAGAGACAGACGCGTCGGAGTACGACGCGCTCGTGCTCCCCGGCGGCGTTGCGAACCCGGACGCGCTGCGCACGGAGCGGCCGGCGGTCGAGTTCGTGCGCGCGTTCTTCGAGCAGGGCAAGCCCGTCGGGGCGATCTGCCACGCGCCGTGGATGCTGGCCGAGGCCGGCGTCGTCGACGGCGTCCGGCTGACGTCGTGGCCCAGCCTCGAGACCGACATGCGCAACGCGGGCGCCGACTGGGTCGACGAGGAGGTCGTGACCGACGGCGGTCTCGTCACCAGCCGCAAGCCCGACGACCTGCCGGCGTTCTGCCGAAAGATCGTCGAGGAGTTCGCCGAAGGCTCGCACGCCGCCCAGCGCGAGCGGGCTGCGGCGTCTCGCTGAGCCGGCGTTCGCGGGGGCCGGTGCGCTCCGGCCCCCGCCGCCGGTACGTCCGTCACACGCGCCGCAGGGGCGTCCGCACGAAGCGGAATGAGACGCGGTCGTCGGAGACCGTCGCGTCGATGTCCGCGAGCACCGCGGCCCGCTCTCCGGCCCACCCTCCGGACGCCGACAGGATCACCTCGGCCGCGGTCTGGTCGAGCGATCCGGTGAGCGTCACCTCGTCGGCGTTCGCCGCCGTCACGGCCGCCGCCACCGCGCCCCCGGCCCGGTCGGCCGCGAGCGGCGCGAGGCCGGCCCGCACGGCGAGCGCGGTCGTCGCGTGGCGGGCGATCTCGCCGCGCGACGGGCCGTTTAGCAATCTGAGCCTGATGGTAGGTTCCATCGCATGGAGGGCACGGAGCTGCAGCTGGTTGCAGAGCTCGTCGTGCCTGCCGACGTCGGCATGTTGTCACTTTGCCGGACGACGCTGGTGGGCGTCGTGTCCGGCCTTCCCATCACCGATCGGCGGCTGGACGACCTGAAGCTCGTGCTCTCGGAGGTGTGCGGGGCGGCCATGGAGCGCACGCACGCAGCGGAGGGCACCGTCGACATCGGGTTCCGCCGCTCGGCCGGCGAGATCGAGGTGACGGTCGCCGACCGCGGGCCCGATCCCGGCGAGGGACACATGCTGGCGGTGCAGCTGCTCGAGAAGCTGTGCTCGCGGATCGACGTCGAACGCCCCGGCGACGGCCCCGGCCGGGTCGTCCGGTTCGCGCAGCGGTTGCCGGCCTGAGGCCCGCGCGTCATCGCGCCTCGTCCGGCTGCCGGCGATGGTGCTCGCGCAGCTTGACGGCGCGCGTCTCGAGCTGCGAGTGCGAGTCCTCCTCGGCCCCGATCAGCTCGTTTCGGGCCTCGGAGACGCGGATGAGCTCGTCCAGCTTGAGGTTGAGGGCCTTCGACTCCCGGCTCGACGTGTGCTGGACGGCGCACACCATGATGAGCGTCGCGAGCGAGACGAAGAGCGAGATCGCGGAAACGACAGGCGTATCGTGCGTGCCCACCGCGGCCACCGCGGCCAGGGCGACGATGTCGCACGCGACGACCGCCGCGAACGTGGCCTCGCGGCCGAGCAGGTCGCTGATGGCGTCGATGACGCGGCTCGACTTCCGGCGTTCCACCCGGCCCAGGTACCCCGCCGCACGGCCAGGTAACCGGGGTCAGACCCCGAACGGAAGTGCAGCAGAAGTGCAACGGCCGACGTTCGGGGTCAGACCCCGATCGTCGTCCTGACCACCACGTCGACGGCGCGGGCGAGCGTGCCCGGGCCCATGCTGGGGCCGCCGGTCGCGGTCACCTGCTCCGGCAGGCAGGGGACGTGGACGAAGCCGCCGCGCAGGTCCGGTCGCTCGGTCGCGATCAGGTGCATGAGGCCGTAGAAGACGTGGTTGCAGACGTAGCCGCCCGCGTCCGGCGACGGGGCGGCGGGCACGCCGGCGGCCAGGAGCGCCGAGACGACCTCCGCGACCGGAAGCGTCCCCCAGTAGGCGGCCGGCCCGCCGGCGAGCACCGGCTCCTCGGCCAGCGACCGGCCCGCGTTGTCGGGCCCGGTCTCGGTGACCAGGTTGAGCGCCACCCGCTCGACGGTGACCCGCTCGCGGCCGTTCGCCTGCCCCAGCGCGACGACCGCCGTCGGCTCTGTCTCGGCGATCGCGGCCGCGAGCGCCCGGGTGGCATCGCCGTAGACGACCGGCAGCACGACGGTGGCCACATCGAGATCCGCCGCCCGGCGGGAGGCGAACTCCGCGAGCGCGGCTGCGGACGAGTTGACCGGCCGCCCGTCGAAGGGCTCGAAGGCGGAGACGAGGACGCGGCCCGAGTCAGCCTCCCAAGGGGTTCAGGACGGCCGCCTTCCCGTTGGCCGCGAACAGCAGCAGGTCGACCATCCGGAACGTGTTCGTGTCCGGCCCGAGCTGCGGCCGCCAGGCCGGGTCGCGCACGATCGAGAAGGTGCTGCCCTCCATGGCCCGGTGGAACGTCTCGGCCACGATGCGCGCGCCGACGCCGGTGAGCCGGCCCTGGTTCAGCTCCGCCTCGCGCAGGATGTAGAACCAGAGCGGTGTGTTGGTCGTCACCCGCTTGAGCTGCTGCTTCGACAGCCCTTCGAGCGTCGCCGAGCCCTTGCCGTCGCGGATCTGCGCCCTCGTCAGCGGCGTCACGGCGACGCCCTTGCTGTTCATCAGCGCCGCCATCTGCTGGCCCGACGCCAGCGACACCATCTTCGCCCGCGTCAGGTTGCGGTAGGCCAGGTTGCGGTCGATGCCCGGCGGCGGAGGCGTGCCCCCGATGGAGCCGGGCGGCAGGTCGTGCAGCGGGTTCACCAGCATCGTGTCGATGCGCTGCGCCCGGTTGAAGTCCGACTCCTGCACGACCAGGTCATTGCGGCCGGCCTCGCCGAAGTTGTAGAGCCGGCGGAAGTCGGCGATCCAGATGCCGAACAGCTGGTCGAGCCCGTCGAGATTGCCGCTCGTGCCCGTGAAGTGGAACAGCAGCTCGAGCGTGCCCCCGCCGTCCGGGAAGTTCACGTTCCAGTTGTAGGCGGACCGCACCATGCTGTGCCCGAGCCGGTAGGCGGCGACCGAGAACTCGAGCGGCATCGTCGGCATGTCGGTCGGCGTCGCCCCCACCTCGAACACCTTGCGGCCGTTCTTGAAGACGTCGTCGACCACCGCCTTCTGGCAGATGCGGGGCAGGAAGTCGGTGCGGATCATCCACTGGTAGTGCTTCGTGACCTTGCGCCGGGCGCGGCTGAACATCTGTCCCGGCGGCGTCGACTTCGGCAGCGTGTCGACGACGCGGTTGTGGAAGCGGATGAACATCGCGTGGGTCTGGGCGACGGCCAGGTTCTCGTCGTTTCGCAGGTCGGGGATGTTCGCCTTGCGGCGGGCGGCGGCCGATCCTTTGCCGACGCGGGGCAGGTCGTGGCCGGCCTTGGCCGGGTTGACCGTCGTGCCCGTCTTCAGGTGCAGTCCATCGCTGTAGAACCCGGACGAGACGGGGTCGGACGGGCCCGCGCCGTAGAGCGAGTCGAGGTCGAGGACGGGCGAGCGGCCCTGCAGCATCGCCGCGGGCGAGACGTCCTCGCCGAACGTGACGGCGGTCTTGTCGGCGGTCAGGTCGTGGTCGATGAACTGGCCGAGATAGGTGAAGCCGGAGGGGATGCGCGAGCCGCGGTTGGCCTGCACCTTCGTCATCGCCTGCGCCAGCAGCTGGCGGGTCTTCTCGCCGACCTGGTGCCCGGCGCCCGTCGGGCCCATCCGGGAGAAGCGGAACGGCGCCGTCTGGGCCTCGACCTCCGGCGCGAGCGCCTGGGCGCGCCCGCCGCCGCTCTCCGTCAGGAGCCCCTCGCCCAGCACGTAGTAGCTCTCGGATCCGTGGTGTTCCACGACGCTGCCCTCCTGCCCTCATTTACGTGGCCGTCGACACGAAGCCGCGTGATGCTACGCCTATCGGCGGCCGCGTGCAGATACCGCCGAGCGGCGGCTGCGGCCGTCGGGCGGGAGCTCGGCCGGCGACTCGAGCGCGCCGGCCAGGCGCTGGAAAGGGCCGTCGATTCCGGCCAGCTCGGCGGGCGTGCCGCGCTGGACGATGCGGCCGCGCTCGACGACGAGCACGGTGTCGGCGCGGCGGACGGTGGCCAGGCGGTGGGCGATGATGACGGAGCTGCGCCCGTGCAGGAGCCGGTCGAGCGCGCGCTCGATCACGACCTCGGTCGGCCGGTCGATGTTCGAGGTCGCCTCGTCGAGGATCAGGATGCGGGGGTCGGCAAGCAGCGCGCGGGCGATCGAGATCAGCTGCCGCTCGCCCGCGGAGAGCCCGGCGCCGCCCTCGCGCACCTCGTGCCCGAGGCCGCCGTGCAGCCGCCGCAGCAGCCGGTCGAGGCCGATCGCGGCGGCCGTGTCGCGCACGTCGTCGTCGCTCGCGTCGGGCCGGGCGAAGCGGATGTTGTCGGCGATCGTGCCCGAGAACAGGAACGGGTCCTGTAGGACGACGCCGAGCTGGCGGCGGTAGCCGCGCAGCTCGATCTCGCGCAGGTCGGTGCCGTCGACCCGCACGACGCCGGAGCGGGGGTCGTAGAAGCGGGCGATCAGCTTGGCGAGCGTCGACTTGCCGCCGCCGGTCTGGCCGACGAGGGCGATGCAGCCGCCCGGCGGGACGTGGATCTCGATCTCGTGCAGGACGTCGGTCTGCCCGTAGGCGAAGCTGACCCGGTCGAGGTCGATGCTGCCCTCGATCGGCCCGATCGGGCGGGCGCCGGGCCGGTCGCCGATCTCGGGCTCGGTGTCGAGCACGGAGCTCACCTTCACCATCGCCGCGGCCGCCGCCTGCAGCTGGCCGTAGACGTCGGAGAGGTCCTGCAGCGGCTGGAAGACGAGCTGGAGCAGGTAGATGGCCGTGATCAGCGTGCCGATCGTGAGGTGGCCCGTGTCGAACAGGCGCGCGCCGACGACGAGCACGGCGCAGGTCGAGATCGCCCCGAGCAGCTCGATCGAGGGGAAGAACACCGAGAAGAGCTGCTGCGCGTAGACGTTGGAGGAGCGGTTCTCGGCGTTCAGCTCGTCGAACTGGGCCTGGAACTGGCGCTCACGGTTGAAGGCCTGGATGATCGCCATTCCCGACACCGACTCCGCCACCTGGGCCGTGACCGCCGCGATGCGGTTGCGCACGTCGAGCTGGGCGACGGCCGACTTGCGCTGGAACCAGCGCGTCAGGACGAGCGTCGGCGGCAGGATCACCATCGCCACCAGGCCCAGGCGCCAGTCGACGACGAAGAGCACGACGATCGTCGTCGGCAGCAGGACGACGTTCGAGACCAGCGTCGGCAGCCCCTGCGAGAGCGCGTCCGAGATCGCGTCCACGTCGCTCGTCACCCGCGCGATGATCCAGCCCGCCCGCTGCTCCGAGAAGTAGCGCAGCGAGAGCGACGTCAGGTGGTCGAACAGGTCGCGGCGCAGG
Source organism: Gaiellales bacterium (assembly GCA_036273515.1). Lineage (GTDB taxonomy): Bacteria > Actinomycetota > Thermoleophilia > Gaiellales > JAICJC01 > JAICJC01. The sequence continues at coordinate 79,045 of DASUHM010000018.1, read as the reverse complement.
CCGAGCACGATGCCCTGGCCGATCCGGGCGAGGCCGCGGATGAGCGTGAGCTGGCACAGCCACCCGACCAGGTTGACGGCCAGGTAGGCGACGACGACCACGGTGAGCGTGTGCTCGTCGCCCTTGCCGATGCCGTCGTCGATGGCCGCCCGCACGAGCAGCCAGCCGCCCGATTGCGCGGCGGCGCTGCCCGTCGCGACCAGCACCATCCAGGCGACGAACCCCCAGCGCCCGCGCAGGTACACGCCCAGGCGGCTGAGCCCTGTGCGCCGCCTACCCGACACCGACCTCGTCTCCGAACAGGCCGGCGAAGGCCGCCTTCCCCAGGAGCAGGTCGGCCGGACGGCCGTCCTCCACCAGCCGGCCGTCCTCGAGCACGACGGCCCGGTCGGCGAGCGCGAGCGTCGACAGCCGCTGGGCGGCGACGAGCACGGTGCGGCCCTCGACGGCTGGCCGCAGGCGCATGACCAGGTCGTGCTCGGTATGCGTGTCGACGGCGGAGAGCGGGTCGTCGAGCACGATCACGCGGGCGCCCGCCACCAGCGCGCGGGCGAGCGCAACCCGCTGGCGCTGGCCGCCGGAGAGGTTCACTCCCCGCTCGCCGATCAGCGTGTCGTAGCCGTCGGGCAGGTCGGGCGCGAAGTCGGCGACGCCCGCGGCGACGCACATCGCCTCGACCTCCTCCCAGGGCGCATCGGGCCGGCCGGCGGTCAGGTTCTCGCGCAGCGTGATCGAGAACAGGATCGGCCGCTGCGTGATCACGGCAACGGCGTCGCGCACGGTCTCGAGCGCCACCTCGCGCAGGTCGACGCCGCCCAGCCGGACGCTGCCCTCGGTGGGGTCGTAGAACCGCGGCAGCAGGTTGAGCAGCGTGCTCTTGCCGGCGCCGGTGCCGCCGCAGACCGCCACGATCTCGCCCGGCTCCAGGTGCAGGTCGATGCCCTCGAGCACCTCCTCCTCGCCCGGGTAGGCGAAGCGCACGCCGGCGAAGGTGACGCCGAGCGGGCCGTCCGGCAGGTCGCGCGGGCGCTCGGGCTCGGGCAGGCGCTGCACCTCCTCGAGCCAGGCGAACGTGCGCCCGGCCGACGCGATCGCGCGCTGGGCCAGGTTGAGGATCCAGCCGAGCGCCTCGAGCGGCCAGGTCAGCTGCAGCAGGATGGTGTTGAAGAGGACGAACTGGCCGATCGTCAGCCGGCCCGCGATCACGTCGCGGCCGCCGAAGAAGACGACCGCGGCGATCGAGAGCGTCGGCAGGAAGAAGAGCGCGGGCAGGTGCTTGGCCTCGACGCCGGCCTGCTGGACGACGATGTTGCGCACGCTCGTCGCCTTGCCGCCGAAGCGCTCGCGCACGTCGTCCTCGCGCCCGAACGCCTGCACCATCTCGATGCCGACAACGGCCTCGTCGGCGGCCTCGGTCACGTCGCCCTTGGCCGCCTGGACGCGCCGCGAGATCGGCATGACGAGATGGGCGAAGCGCCAGGCCACGAAGCCGATCAGCGGCGTCGCGACGGCCGAGTAGAGCGTCAGGCGCGGGTTCACGAGCGCCAGCACGATCACGCCGCCGGTGATCATCATGGCGCTCTGGAAGCCCTGCACGACGCCCCAGCCGATGAAGTAGCGGATGGGGAAGAGGTCGTTCGTCGCCCGCGAGACGACCTGGCCCGTCGGGTGCAGGTCGTAGAACGCGCGCGGGAAGCGCACGTAGCCCTCGTAGAGCATCTCGCGCAGCCGCGCCTCGAGGCGGATGCCGACGCGCGACGTGGCGAAGCGGCGGGTGTAGTTCACCCAGAAGCGGGCCAGGCCGAGGGCCATGATCGCGGCGATGTAGGGCCACAGCGCGCCGGTGCTGCCCGGCACGATCGAGCCGTCGATGGCCCGCTGGATCAGCACCGACACGGTGAGCGTGAGGCCGGTGTAGGCCAGGGCGCAGGCCAGGCCCACCAGGACCAGGCGGCGCTCGTCCCACCAGAGCCGGCTGAGCCGGCGCACGGTCGGGCGCAGGGGGTAATCCTCGGGATCGAACGGGTTCATGGGCGGCGTTGGGCTCAGCCGCTCACGGGTGCGCGCGGGAGGGATCCGCGTGGACTGAAACCCGGTGGCCTACAGCCTAGACGTCCCCGCGAAAACCGGGGTCAGAACCACCCTGGTCGCGGTGGAGATGGAGCAGTGCTGGGGACAGGCTGGCCGGGGAGGCCCAACCGTTCTCGGCCAGCACGACCGACGTCTCGATCTGGCGCTCCGGGATCGTCCAGTACCGGCGCAGGAGCTCGCTCTTCTTCGCCTCGCTCACGAGCGCGAAGCCGTTGCGCTCGTAGAAGCGGATCGCCCACCGGGCATCCGCCCACGTCCCGACCAGCATCGGCCGGCCCGACAGCCCGCGCAGGTGGCGCAGGAGCGACGTGCCGATCCCCTCGCCCTGATGCGCCGGCAGCACGTAGGCGTGCCGGATCAGCTCGACGTCGCCCACGGGTTGGATGCCCATGACGCCGGTGAGCGCGCCGTCGCTCTCGTAGCCCCAGAACGCCACGCCGGCGGCCATCTCGGCTTCGAGCTCGTCCCGGCCCATGTACGGCTCGTGCCAGCGGTCGGAGGGGATGACGCCGCGATAGGCCTCGGCGGCTGCGTTCACGATGGCCAGGATGGCTTCATGCTCGTCGGCGCCGCATGGCCGGAGGAGCCTCATGGGCGCCACGATAACCGAGCCGAGGCGGAGCGGGTCCGGGGACACCATCTCGGTGTCGAGCCACACGTCGCGGCGGCGGCCGCGAATGTCCTCCGTGCGATCCGGGTAGAGACGACCTAAAGTCCAGTCCGGAAGGGAGGCGGCATGGACATCGGTAAGCCGCTTCGGATCTACACGATCGAACCGGTGGAGGATCCGGTACCGCGGCCGCAGAGGACACCGCGGGAGGAGCCGGCACCACCGCCAGCACCGCGGAAGGAGCCCGACCCGGCGCCGACGCCGTGAGGCCGGCCCCCGATTACCTCGAGCCCGTCCACGGCTGGCGTTTGTGGTCGGTGGTCGATGCGGGCGGCCGCTCGCGGCTGCAGAGCCTCGTCTGCCCGAGCATCTGGTGGCCCGGCCACGAGCTCGTCGCCACGTGCGAGGCGAGCCCGCGCGACAGCCTGCGGCCGTGGCGGCGGCGCATGCCGGGGCACGCCGCGCCGGAGTCGCGCTGCACCTGCGGCGTGCACGCCATGGAGCGGGTGCACCACCTCGGCACCTACGTGCCGCCGGCCGCGAGCCGGCTGGTCGTGCAGCGGGCGGTCGGCCGCGTCGCGCTCTGGGGCGAGGTGATCGAGGGCAGCCGCGGCTGGCGGGCGGCCCGCGCGTATCCCGCCGAGATCTGGATCCCGCACGCCGACCTGCGCCGCCAGCCGGTCTCCGAGCTCGAGGACATCGCGCTCGAGCTGGCCGACTACGGCGTCCCGGTGCACATCTGCGACGGCATGACCGCGCGCGAGGTGATCGCCGCGCTGGCGGCCGGCTCGCCCCGCATGGCCGCCTAGTCACGCTTCGTCGACCATCACGCTGGTCGAGATGGAGCAGTTCTGGGACAGTCCCCCTGGCGGTGCGATACTCGTTACATGAGCGCTTCTCGACAGCAGGCGAATCCTGACGGCGTGACACCGTGGGGCGGCGTGCCGCACGGCCGGCGCGGCTGGCTGCGCTGGATATGGCGGGTGCTCGTGCCCGGTCGCCGGTGGCGCCCCTAGCGAATCGGGGTCAGACCCCGAACGTCGTCCGTCACACGTTTGTTGCAGTTCCGTTCGGGGGTCTGACCCCGTCAGCGGGTGATCGGGCGCGATGGGGCAGGGGCGGGGCCGGCCAGCGCCGCCCAGCGGTCGAGCGCCTCGGCCGCCAGTTGCGCGTACTCCGGCAACGCATAGGCGACCCGGATCGAGCGGCTGACGCCTGTGGACGACGTGTGGGGGTGGCCGCCAGCGCCGTCCCCAGGCCGACGACACCCAGGCCGACCACCACGACCGTGTCCGGGCTGCGTGCCATCGCCGCCATGGTGTCACGCCGGGCGCGGACGCGCGGGCATCATCCCAACGTGGCTTCCCTGCCTCCCGCGCCGGGCGCGTCGCTCCGCGAGATCGTCGAGGCTGTGCGCGCGATCCCGTACGGCCGGCCGTCCGAGCGGTCGGTGGCCGGGATGCTGCGCGAGGGCCGGGGCACATGCTCCGCCAAGCACCTCTACCTGCACGGGCTCCTGGCCGAGCGGTTCCCCGAGACCGAGCCGCGGATCGTGCACCGCGTCTACCGGGTCGACCGGGAGGCCGCCGCTGCCCGGTTCGGCCCCGCCGCGGCGCGGGCCGTCCCTGACGGCGGCATCGTCGACGTCCACCGCTACCTGACCGCGGTCGTCGGCGGCCGTCGCATCCCCATCGATGCGACATTTCCCGCCGAGCCCTGGGACGGCCGCTCGCCGATGCCGCTCGCCTGCGGCGGCGGCGCCGACCACCCCGCCGGCGCCGATCCCGATGGCGAGAAGCGCCGGCTCGAGGCCGAGCACGGCGACCCGGCGGTGCGCGAGCCGTTCATCGCGGCGCTCAGCCTCGTCTGATCGCGACGCCGATCAGAAGTGCGTGTCTGCGCCAATTGGCAGGATGCGCACCTCGACGTCCGGCGCCATCTGCGCCGCCCGGCGGGCGAACTCGTCCTCGGGAGACTCGGACGGCCCGCGGCCGTACATCGGCCGGTACGTGCCCCAGTGGATCGGGACGGCGATGCGCGGCCGCAGCATGCGCAGAGCGGTCGCGGCCCGCTCCGGGTCGAGGTGGCCCGGCGGCAGCCGCGGCCCCCAGCCGGCGATCGGCAGCAGCGCAACGTGCAGGCGGTCGGCCAGGCCGGACATGCCCGCGAACAGGTCGGTGTCGCCGGCGAAGTACACCCTGCGACGGTCGCCGAGCAGGTAGCCGAGCGACGCCGCCTTCACGCCGAGCGGCCCGCGGGCGGCGGAGTGATCCGCGTGGGTGGCGACGACGGAGAGCCCCTCCACATCGGCGTGATCGCCCTCCCCGACCTCGACGACACGCGTGAAACCGCGCCGCTCGAGCAGCGCCCCGGCGCCGCGCGGCACGACCACCCGGGTGTCGTGGCCGAGGCCGTCGAGCGACGGCAGGTCGAGGTGGTCCCAGTGGATGTGCGAGATCAGGATCAGGTCGACGGGCGCGATCGCCTCCGCCCGCACCGCCTCGGCCCGGCGCAGGTGGCCGACGCGGCGCCGCAGCACCGGGTCGGTGAGGACGCGCGCACCCTCGAGCTCGACGAGCACGGTGCTGTGCCCGAACCAGGCCAGGCGCGCCGTCTCCACCGCGACCATCAGGCCGGGCCGGCTGCGGGCACGGCGTCGGTCCCGGCCGCATCGCCGGCCGGCCCGCCGTTGCCCTGGAGCGTCCGCCGCCACCCGGCGAGGATCTCGTGGACGTGCTCGGCTCCCACGATCTCGCCCTCGGGGAGCGGGAGGGCGGCCGGGGCGAGCAGGAACGCACGCGTCTGCGGGCCGCCCATGCCGCCGTGGAACGAGATCAGCTCCTCGAACGCACAGCCCTGCTCGAGCTGGCCGTCGTAGAAGCTGTTCACCATCAGGTCGGCCACGTGGGCGAAGCCGTCGGTGCGGTTCAGGTGCCGGGCGGCGTTGGGCGGGAACGCGGCCAGCGGGTCCTCGCCCTCGACGGTTCCGTCGCCGACGTAATGTGCGCCGTTGGCGCCGAGCGCGACCGGCCCGCGCTCCTTCGACCGGGCCAGCACGAACCCGACGTGGGGGTGCGCGCGCAGGGTCTCGACGAGCCGTGGGTAGCGCTCGTCGATCTCTTCGAGCGTCAGCCGGCGCTGCTCGGCCATGAGGTAGATGAGCCCGAGGTTGCCCGAGCCGAGCACGACGACGGCGGGCTCGCCGATGTCGGCGCCTGCCTCCTCGTCGTCGGCCGGGGCCGGCCGACCGGTGGCCTCCCGGACCGCCTGCGACATCGCCGTGTCGTGCTCGTCGCCGGCGTCGAGCGGGGCGACGGCGCTGCGCTCGAGCGTCTGATCCACCAGGTCGGCGAGGCTGTAGCCGTTGCGCTGCAGGAACGTTGCGCCCTGCGTCTGGCCGTGGTCGGAGAGCACCACGATCTCGTACGGCCGCGGGGCGTAGCGGCGGGCCCGCTCGATCCGCCCGAACTCCTGGTCGAGCTTGCGCAGCGCCTCGAGCGTGTCGGCCCGTTCGAGGCCGGAGTGGTGGGCGACCTCGTCGTAGCTCGAGAAGGTCGCGTAGATCGCCGGACGGCCGCGCATCATGTCGGAGAGGACGCCGAAGACGATCAGGTCGCGGACGACGACGCAGATCCCGGCCCGCAGGAACGGGTACTTGCCGCCCCGGTGGCCGCGCGGCCGCACGTCGCGGCGGATCGCCCGCAGGGAAGCCGACACCTCGAGGAAGATCTCCCAGAAGAAGAGCACGAGGACGCGGGTGACGTTCGACCCGTTCGCGAAGAAGGCCCGGTACCCGGGGTTCGCCTGCTTCTCGGCGTCCATCCGGCTGACCGTGAGGATCACCTCCTCCGCCTCGCCCGAGAGCAGGTTGCCACGGCTGCCGCCGCCGTCGACGAGCAGGCCGCGGCCGGTGGCGCGGCGGCGCTCGATCTCGGCGCAATCGGCCGGGGCCGAGCACGTCATGACCTTGCCCGTCTCCTTCTCCACCCACCGGAACGCGGGGATGTCGTCGTTCGAGCCGAGCAGGATGCCGGCCTGGCTGGCGCCCGTCTGCGACGAGAAGTCGGTCTCCCACTCGAGCAGCGTGTGCGTGCCGTCGCCGAGCCAGCGGGCCAGCTGCGGCGCGTGGCCGTCGCGCATCGCCCGCTTCAGCACGGGATAGGCGAGACCGTCGATCTCGAGGTACACGATGCCGGGCACGTCGGTCTCCGCGACGTGGCCCTGCCGCCGCGAGACCCGGCGGATCGTGCGCAGCAGGTGGACGTCGTCGTTCGTGCCGGTGAGGACGCCGATCACGACGCCTGCGGCCGACGCGAGCAGCGCGACGGCGAACGCCTGGCCGTAGGAGTCGAGCTGGATCGCGCGATGGTCGATCGCCGCGGCCGCCCGGATCATGAACGCGTCCAGGAACAGGATCAGGATGAAGTCGAGCGCGAGCGTGAAGGGCAGCCGCAGTGCTGCGACCACCGGCGGGAGCACCGCGTTCAGCACCGCCACGACGGCCGCGGTCACGAGCGCCCCGGCGGCCGACGGGATCGTGACCCCCGGGACCAGGTAGGCGGCGACGAGCAGCGATGCGGCGGCCGTCAGCCACGAGACGAGCACCCCGACAACCGTCAGGCGCGGGCGGTCCGGCTCCCAGCGCAGCGGGGCGCCGTAGGCAGGCTCGCTGGCCCGGGCGGTCGTGGACGGGCCGTCGGTCATCAGACCTGGGACGCTCGCGCCCGCCGCGGCGGGACGCATCGTCCCGATCGGACGACCGTGGCGCCGCGCCGTTTCATCCGCCCGGCATGAGGGGGACCGCGCCCGTCCGCCCTACGCTCGGCCCCGACCGAGGGAGGACACGATGAACGCGCAGGCTGCCATAGGTACAACCCCGGGCCGGATCTCGAGCCCCATGTCGGGCTGGGTGCGCTTCGCCGCCATCCTGCTCATCCTGGCGGGGGCGATGAACGTCATCCATGGATTCACGCTGCTCGACCACAAGCACTTCGTCGCGAACCAGCTCGACTTCGCGAACTTCACGTTCTGGGGTGTGGTGTTCCTGATCGCCGGCGCCGTCCAGATCGGGGCCGGAGTCGCGGTCTTCGGGCGCCGCCTGATCGGCTATCAGGTCGGCGTCGTCCTGGCCGTGATCGGAATCGTGATCTGGTTCCTGATGATCTTCGGCGCACCCTTCGGCGCGATGATCGGGATCATCGTCAACCTGTGCGTCCTGTACGGCCTCACGGTCGGCGCGATGGACGACTGGTCGTAGCAGTTCGCGCTACATCGCCTTCAGGCCGGCGAGATAGACGAGCACGGCCTGGACGCGCCGGTTGGCCTCGGCGGACTCCGCCAGCTCGAGCCTGCTGAAGATCGCGTTGATGTGCCGCTCGACCGCGCGGGTCGTGATGAAGAGGGACCGCGCGATCGCGGCGTTGCTGCGGCCCTCGGCGATCATCCCCAGGATCTCGCGCTCCCTCGGCGTCAGCTTGTCGACCCGCGAGCCGGCGCTGCCGGACTGGGCGCCGACGAGCCGCTCGACGATGTGGGGGTCGACGACGGAGCCGCCCTCTGCGACCTCGTGGAGCGCGCGGGCGAGCTCGCCCTCGTCCTTGAGCCGTTCCTTCAGCAGGTAGGCGCGCCGGTCGGATCCGCCCTCGAGCAGCGCCACGGCGTAGAGCGGCTCGGCGTGCTGGCTGAGCACGACGACGCCGATGCCGGGGTGCGACTGGCGCAGCTCGCGCGCGAGCCGGATGCCCTCGTCGGTGTTCGTCGGGGGCATGCGGATGTCGGTCAGGACGACGTCCGGCTGCACGGCGTCGATCGTCGTACGCAGATCGTCGAGATCGGCGCATGTGGCGACGACGTCGACCTCCTCGAGCTCCTCGAGGGCGCGCATGATGCCCTCGCGGGCCAGGTAGCTGTCCTCGCCCAGCACGATGCGAAGGGCGGTCACGTACACCGCCCCGGGCTGCCTTCCCCGCCTACCGCGATAGCCGTCGTCCCGGCCCCCTCCCGACCCGAGCGATGGTCGAAATACGACCGTCGGTTGCGGCAAACATATCCCGTCCCCGCGAGCGGTGCCACCCTTCCGGCCAACCTGACGGGTTCCGGGAATCGGCCTCCCGACTGTGGTGCTTTCCCAACGCCTCTGTGGTGTTTTCCGGCCTATACCGGACGGCCGGACGCGCGTATCGTGCGAAGCTGCCCTGGAATAGATCGGGGCACGCATGCGGATACGGAAACCTGGGGAGGGCGTATTTCCGCGGTGAGGCCAACCGGCGCCGACTCCGGCGCAAGATCGTCGACTCGTCGCCGCGTTTCGCGTGCGGTGGAGCTGGCGGCGGTCGCCCCGGCTGAGCAGACCAGCCCGGCGCCGCCGCCGTTCGACGTGATCGATTCCAAGGTGCGCGTCCCGGCGGTGCCCGAGGGCAGCGTTTCGCGCGTCGGTCTGGTGAACCGGCTGCGCACGACGACCACCACTCCGGTGGTGCTCGTCGCGGCGCCTGCGGGATACGGCAAGACGACCCTGCTTGCGCAGTGGGCGGCCCGTGACGAGCGGCCCGCAGCGTGGGTCACGATCGACGAGCGCGACAACGACCCGCTCGTCCTGGTGCGGCACCTTGCCGTGGCGCTGGGCGGCGCCCGGCCCCTGCCGCCGTCCCTGCTCGAGGCGCTCGGGACGCCGGGCGCCTCGGTGTGGGCACGGGCGCTTCCGCGGCTGGTCGCGGCGATCGAAGCCGGCCGGGACGCGTTCGTCATGGTCCTGGACCGCGCCGACCGTCTCCACGAGCGCGAGGCGCTCGACGCAGTCGAGACGCTCGCCGCGCACATTCCCGAGGGGTCAATTCTGGCGCTCGCAGGTCGTAATGCGCCCGCGCTCCCGATCGGGCGCATGCGCGCGAACGGCCGCGTGCTCGAGATCGAAGCCGATGCGCTCGCCCTCAGCCGGCGGGAGGCGACGCTCCTGCTCCGCGGTGCGGGAGTCGATCCCAGCGACGACGAGGTGCGCTACCTCGTCGAGCAGACCGAGGGATGGCCCGCCGGCCTCGTGCTCGCCGCTCGCTGCATGCAGCGGCCCAACCAGCGTCTGGGGGAGCCGCTCGAGCTGGCCGGCGACGACCGCTACCTCGCGGACTACGTCCGTGGCGAGCACCTCGCCGACCTCGACGCGGAGACGCTGACGTTCCTGCGCCGCTCGGCGGTTCTCAGCCGCATGTCCGGGCCGCTCTGCGACGCCGTGCTCGAGACCTCCGGTTCGGGGAGGCGGCTGCGCGCCATCGACCGGTCGAACCTCTTCGTCGTCCCGCTGGACGCTTCGGGGAAGTGGTACCGGTACCACCACCTGTTCCGCGATGTCCTGCTGCGGGAGCTGGAGGACATCGAGGCGGAGCGGATCCCCGAGCTGAACGAGCGGGCGGCGGACTGGTTCGAGGCGCACGGCGACATGGAGGCCGCGCTCGACCCCGCGGCCGCCGCCGGCGACGTCGACCGGGTGGCACGGATCCTGGGATCGGTCGCCCTTCCGGCCGTGAGCAGCGGCCGGGCCGGCTCGGTCGAGCAGTGGCTGGACGGGTTCCCCGGCCGGGACGAGCTCGACCGGTACCCCGGGGTCGCCACCCTGGGCGCGTGGGTGCACGCGGTGCGCGGAAGTTCCGAGGAGGCGCACCAGTGGCTGCGGGCGGCCGAGGGCGGCACACCCGACGCCGAGATGCCGGACGGCTGCCTCTCGGCGCGGCCGTGGACGGCCGTCGTGCGGGCGGCCATGTGCAGCCACGGCGCCGACCGCATGCTGGCCGATGCGGAGTCGGCGCTGGCCGACCTGCCGACCGACAGCCGCTGGTATCCGATCGCGCTCCTCCTCCGCGGAGCGGCGCTGACCCTGCTCGGCGAGATCGACGAAGCGGACGTCGTCCTCGCCGACGCGGCTCGCGCGGCCGGCTGGGCCGGCGCGACCGACGTCCAGATCATCGCCATCGGCGAACGGGCGATGCTGGCATCGGCCTGCGGCGATCACGGCACGGCCGAGACGCTCGCGGAGGAGGGGCGGGAGCTCGTCTACGAGGATCGGCTGGACACCTATGCGACCAGCGCCGCCGAGCTGGCGGCCGCGGCCCGCGCCGGCCTGCGCCGGTGCCGCTGGGACCAGGCCCGTGCAGACCTGAGCGCCGCCGAGCGGCTCACCGAGGAGCTGGGCGACGCGCTGCCGTGGTTCGCGGTGCAGACCCGCATGGAGCTCGCCCGGGCGCACCTGACGCTGCGCGACGCCGAGGGGGCCGGCGGCCACCTCGACCAGGCCGTCGAGATCCTGGGCCGTCACCCGCACCTCGGGCTGCTCGAGCGCCAGGCCAACGCCCTCCGGGACGAGATCGCGTCGACCCGCGAAGTGGGGGACTTCACCGGATCGGGCCTGACGGCCGCCGAGCTGCGATTGCTCCCGCTGCTCGCCACTCACCTGTCGTTCCGCGAGATCGGCGAGCGCCTGTTCGTCTCCCGCAACACGATCAAGACGCAGGCGATCTCCGTCTACCGCAAGCTGGGCGTCTCGAACCGCAGCGCCGCCATCGACCGCGCGGCCGAGATCGGCCTCGTCGACCCCGCTGCGCCCGCGGGCGCCGGCGGCCTCAGCGCAATCGCGTAGCCGTACGGGTCTGTCGCTTCACCCGCAAGGGGCGATGCGCCGGCGACCCGGAACGCCTGCAATCGTGGGTAGCGCTGTGGACGATTACACCGACACGCTGCGAAGGCTCTCGATCCGCGACGACGCGTACGTCGAGTCGCTCGCGGACGACCAGAAGAACGTCGAGGCGTCGGGCTTCGACCGCAAGACCCACGCCCTCGTCCAGCTCGGCGCGATGGTCGCGATCGATCCTGCGCCGCCCTCCTACATGCGCCTGATCGACGTGGCGCTCCAGTGCAACGCGAGCCGGGACGAGATCGTCGGGACGCTGATCGCGGCGATGCCGGCCGTGGGCACCGCACGGGTCGTCTCGGCCGCCCCGAAGCTCGCGCTCGCGCTCGGCTACGACGTCGCGGCGGCGCTCGAGGAGCTCGGCGACGGCCGCAAGCCGCCGTGAGCGGCCGCGCGCGCACATGGTCCTGACGCTCGCCATCATCCTCGCTCTCGTGCTGCCGCATCCGGCCGACATCATCGTGCTGGTGCTCGGCGTGGTCGGCGAGGTCGGAGAGATCGTGTGGGGGCGCCGGCTGGCCCGCCGCTGGCGGCCGAAGACGGGAGTCGAGACGCTCGTCGGGCAGACCGCCGACGTCGTCGTCGAGTGCCGCCCTCGCGGCCAGGTGCGCGTGCACGGGGAGCTGTGGGAAGCGCAGTGCGAGGACGGCGCCGCGGTCGGCGCGACGGTGCGGATCGTCGGCCGTGAGGAGCTCACCCTGACGGTCGTCCCCGGATGAGCGCGGCGCAGATCCCGCGCGGCCTCGAGCTCGACGCCGAGCAGACCGACCGGGCCACGAGCCTCATATGCCGCGGGACGCTCGACATCCGCGGCGTGCCGCGGCTGCGGATGGCGATCGATGCGGCGCTCGCGCGGCCGAGCGTGCTGGTCTACATCGATCTCGAGGACGTCACCTCGGCCGACGCTGCCGGCGCCCGGCTGATCGCGGCGACGATCCGGCGCTGCACGGCCGAACGGGTCCACCTCGAGCTGTGGCCCGGGGCCGCGGTCGAGCGGATGCTGGTCGCGCTCGGCGTCACCCTGCCGCGGCGGGCCTACCCGTCGCGGCCGTGTGCGCTCCCCGGTGGGCCCGGCGCCACGTCTCCGGCCCAGGTTTCGCACCGTCATCCCGTTTGGGCGATACCAGCCGCGAGAGCACCCGCGAGCATGGGCCGATGAGCTCGACGAACCCCGACAGCATGGATCGCGAACGCCTCGGCGCGAAGTTCTGGATCGGCCTCGTCCTGGCCGCGATCGCCTGTGGCCTCGGGGCGATCCTCGCGTTCGCGCTGTTCGGGTTCGCGTGGGCCGCGTGGGGGCTGATCGGGGCGATCATCGCGTTCGTCGCGCTGGCTGCGGCGGCGGCCTGGGCCATGGACCGCAGGTCGCGCCGGCGCTGGTCGTGAGCCGCTAGCGGGTCGCCGGTGCGATCCGCGGCGCCTGGAGGGGTTGCCGGGGGCCAGCCCGGCTTCGGCGCGGTCGACCCGGCCGAGCCGCCCGCGTCCGCGCCCCGGCTGGCGCTCGTGTGCGCGCTGCTCTTCGCCGTCATCGCCCTGATGATCCTGCTGCCGCGCGGGCCCGGCGCCAACGCGGTTCTCTCCATCTCAATCGGCTGCGTGCTGCTGGTCGCCGTGACGACCGCCCGGGTGCCGACGCGCTGGGTGGTGCGCATCTCCGTCATCGTGGCCCTGATGGCGGCCACCTCGGTCCTGATGATCCTCGCCTTCGGCGACACCGCCGCGACCGCCGGGCTGGGTATGACGACGCTCCTCGTCGTCGCCGTCCCGGTCGCGATCGTGTCGGCGCTGCGCGACGCCCGCACCGTGACCATCCAGGCGGTGTTCGGCGCGATCGCGATCTACCTGATCGTCGGGCTGGCGTTCGCACTGGCAGCGAACCTCTCCGCCCGGATCTCGGGCGATGCGTACTTCGCCCAGGTGCGAACGGCGAGCCTCTCCCAGTACGTCTACTTCAGCTACGTCACCCTGGCCACGCTGGGGTACGGCGACCTCACGCCGGCCACGGCGGTCGGCCGGCTCCTCGCGGTGTTCGAGACCATCGCCGGGAGCCTCTACCTGGTCACCGCCGTGAGCCTGATCGTCTCGCGTGTCGGCGCCGAGCGGCGGCCTCGCTCGCAGCGCTAGCGGGATCGGCGGTTCATCCCGCTTGGATGATGCGGTTACCGATATCCGCAGCCACCGTAGCTCGGCGTGGGTGACCGAAAGGGGAGGGAGTGCTACCGAAGTCGATGCTCATGTCGCTGACGTGGCGCGAGCCGGGCACGAGTGGGCAGGGGCCGTTCTCGCCGCTGCCGGAGGACACCGAGTACTGGGTGCGCCACTGCGAGGGGTTCCGCGTGGACTCGCACCGGCGCCGGCTCGGGGTGGTCGAGTGCGTCGCCGCCGAGGACGCGATGGAGGGAACCGAGGTCGTGGCCGTGCGCACGGGCGGCCTGCGGTCGCGCCGGGTGATGGTCGCCCGCGACGACATCGTCGAGGTGCGGCCCTCCGAGTGCCGACTGATCGTCCTGGATCCGCGATGATCGATCCGAGCCGGCGTTCGGACGCGGGCGGGGACACCCTCGATCGGGACACCTTCGACGCACTGCGCTCGATGCTCGCGACCATGCTCGGCGGGGCAAGCCTCGTGTCGGGCCAGCTCGAGCGCGTCCCTGCCGTCGGCGAGGTCGGCCGCGCGGTCGTCATGCTGCGCCAGTCGCTGGCCCTCAATGTCGCCGCGACGGGGACGCAGGCGCGGACGGGCGTCGCGTTCGCCCGCACCGTGGGCCGGAGCGCGAGCGTGGCCTATGCGCTCGGTCGCAACACGCCGCGGCTGGCCCGGGCCGCCCGCCGCCGCTGAACCCGTGCCGACCGCTCTATGACGGCGTTCACCCTCCCCGCATGATGCGCTCGTGTCTCGCGCGCGGGATATGTACCGACGGTGATTCGCGTGGGAGGGGTGTCAGTGGCAGCTGCCGCGTGCGAGCGGCAACTCGAGAACCGGGAGACGTCCTGGGTGGATTTCGATGCCCGGGTGCTCGACCTCGCGGCCGACGCGCGGCTGCCGCTGCTCGACCGGGTGCGCCTGTGCGGAATCGTGTCGTCGAACCTCGACGAGTTCTTCGCCGTCCGGGTCGCCCGCCTCGTCGCCCAGCGCCGCACCGGGGCGCCCCTGCGCGCGCCGGACGGCGCGACCAGCGCGGAGGCGCTGGCCGCCATCCGCGAGCGCGTCGTGCGGCTGCAGGCCGACCAGGACCGGCTGTGGCTCGAGACGCTCTGCCCGAGGCTCCGCGACGAGGTCGTCGACGTCGACCGGATCGCGCGCTGCACGGCGGCAGAGCGGCGGGTCGCGCGCGGACTGTTCCGGCGTGAGCTGCTGCCCGAGCTCGACCCGATCGAGCTGGTCGCCGGCGAGCCCATGCCGGCGCCGGCCGCGCTCGCGCTGGGCATCCTGGCCGAGGTCCCCGGCGGGCCGGCCGGCCCGCAGCTGGTCTACGTGCCGCTGCCCGACTCCCTGCCGCGGTTCCTCGAGCTGGGCGGCCCGCACCGCAAACGCGTCGCCATGGAGGACGTCGCCGCGCACTGCCTCGCAGACGTGATCGGCGTCGCGGCGACGCGCCGGATCGTGTTCCGGGTCACCCGCGACGCGATCGTCCCGGACGAGGTCGACGCCGGCCGGACGCGCGCGGCGGTCGAGCTCGAGGCGATGCGGCGGTGGGCGAACCCGGTCGTGCGGCTGGAGACCGAGGCGGGCGCGCCCGCCGCACTCGTCGATCGGCTCATGCTCGAGCTGCGGATCCGCCCCGACCAGGTCTACGAGTCGGCAGCGCCGCTGGGGCTGGCCGCGCTGCGGGAGCTGGCCGGGCCGGAGGCGCCGGCGGCCTGGCGACCCGATGCCGCGACGACGCCTCCGGGCGCGTCGCGGCCCGGCAAGACGCTGCGCCGGATCAGCCGCGAAGACGTGCTCGTGCACCACCCGTACGAGTCGTACGAGGCCAGCGTCGGGGCGTTCATGGCGGCGGCGGCCGACCGCGACGTCACCCGCGTGAGCGCAACCGTCTACCGCACGGAGCGGCCGTCGACGACGCTCGCGACGCTGATGGAGACCGCCGCGGGCGGCCGCGCGGCGCGGTGCGTGATCGAGCTGCGCGCCCGCTACGACGAGTCGCGGAACATCCAGTGGTCGGGCGCGCTGCGCCGGGCCGGGGTCACCGTGTCACACGGCCCCACCGGCCTCAAGGTGCATGCCAAGCTCGCCATGATCGAGCGGCGCGAGCCGGCCGGCATCCGCCGCTACGTCCACATCGGCACCGGCAACTATCACGCGTCCAACGCGTCGACGTACGAGGATCTGAGCCTCTTCACGGCGGATCCGGAGATCGCCGCCGACGTCGCCCGGGTGTTCGACATCCTCACGGGCAGCCACGACCCGCCGGCGTTCCGCAAGCTGATCGTCGGCCCCTGGTTCCTGCGCACCCGGCTCATGGCCGAGATCGGCTATGCGATCGACGCCGCCCGCGGGGGCAGCGACGCGCGCATCCGCATCAAGGTGAACGCCCTGGCCGACCCGGGGATCATCAACGCGCTCTACGCCGCGTCCGCGGCGGGCGTGCGCGTCGACATCGTCACGCGCGGGATCTGCGCGCTGCTCCCCGGCATCCCCGGGCTGAGCGACCGCATCACGGTGCGCAGCGTGCTCGGCCGCTACCTCGAGCACAGCCGGATCATGACGTTCGAGGCGGGCCGGCGGAAGGTGGTGCTGATGGGCAGCGCCGACCTCCTGACCCGCAACCTCGACCGGCGCGTCGAGGTGCTCGCGCCCATCGCCGATCCCGCGCTCCAGGCCCGCGTCGAGGGCATCCTGGACGCGCTCGGGGCCGATACCCGGCACGCCTGGGAGCTGAACGGCGACGGCACCTGGATGCCCGTTCGCCCGGTGCCCGGCGAGCCGGCGGTCTCGGCCCAGGCGAGCCTGGTCGTGCCGCCCGTCGCGGCCTGATCCGGCCGCGCGGCGCTACGGCGCGAACGGGACCGCGAAGCTCCGGCCCGGCGGGCAGCTCCCGCCGGGCCGGCGCGTCGTCGGCGGTTACGCGCTGACGGTCTGCTGGTTGGAGAGCGCCTCCTGCAGCTTCGCCGTGTCCTCCTCGGACAGCGACGTGCGCATCACCGTGCCGCCGTACTTGCTCAGCGCCGCGATGGCCTTGTCGGGCGTGACCTTCTCGATGACCAGGAAGAGCGCCGACGTGCCGGGCTTCACCTGGTCGCGCACCTGCTCCTGGAAGTGCTTGTCGATCGCGTTCTTCCCCATGTGCCCGAAGAGGGCGCCGAAGCCGGCGCCGATCGCGAGACCCGCAAACGGGATGAAGAAGAGCAGCCCGAAGAGCAGGCCCCAGAACCCGCCCCACCACGCGCCGGCGCCCGCGGTGGCGCCGCCGTGGGTGGTCGTGACGTGGTACTTCCCGTCCGCATCGCGCGAGATCGCCGCCACCTGGTCTGCCTGGATCACCAGGTCAGCCTCGAGCGACTGAACCACACCGCGGGCTTCCTCTGCCGTCCCCTGGTCGGGGTAGGCAATCGCAACGAGCGTTGCCATCCAACACCTCCTGTGATTGGAGCTTTGCCGATCCAGCATCGCGGGAGCGCGGAATCGCCACATAACCCCAACGGGACGATTCGCCCGTCGCAAGCGCGGCTCATCCGATCGGGACGATGGCGGCGCGGCGTGCCTGCGCGAGCATTCCCGTCTGAAAGGAGAGTGACCCAATGCTGAGACGACGACGCCCGCTCCTGCGTGCCGCCGCGGTCGGAGGAGCCGGATACCTTGCCGGGAAGAAGATGGGAGAGCGGAACGGGGCGACCGATCCCGGCTACGAGGAGCCGGCGGCCACGCCGGCGCCCGTGCAGTCGGCCCCGCCCGCGTCGGGCATCTCCAACGACTCGATCGCGCGCCTGAAGCAGCTCGCCGAGCTGCGCGACCAGGGCGTGCTGACCGACGAGGAGTTCAACGCCGAGAAGCAGAAGGTGCTCGACGGCGCCTGATCTCGGCGCGGTACCAGCCGCATGTCACGTCTCTCCTCACACGGTGTGCGCGCCGGCGTTGCCGCGCTCGCGGTCCTCGCCGCGCTCGTGGCGGCGTCGGGCTGCGGCGGGAGCAGCTCGTCCGCGGACACCGCCAGGAAGAACGCCTGCAACGCGAAAGCGGACATCGACACCCAGGTCACGAAGCTCAAGGGCCTGCCGGCGTCGCTCTCGTCGGTCGACACCGCGAAGACGTCGCTCGATCAGATCCAGAAGGACCTGGGCACGATCCAGGATTCGCTTCCCGACGTCACGGGCGACCTGAAGGATCAGCTGACGGCGGCCAACTCGGCGTTCAGCTCTCAGGTGAACCAGGTCACCCAGGACATCACGTCCGCCCAGTCGGTGACGGATGCCGCGGCCACGCTGACGACCGCGGGCCGGCATCTCGCCGACCAGTACCAGCAGGCCTTCGCCGGCGTGAAGTGCTGAGGCGGGCGCTGCGCGGGGATTCTGCGCGGGTTCATACCGATCGGACGACCGGCCCGGGCGCGGGCCGGGCCACGATGCAGTGCGGACATTCCTGACGGAGGTGTGAGATGGCAACGTCAACCACGATGACGTCCGGCGCCGAAAGCCCGCGCATCGGTCTCACGGGATGGGGGGTCTTCGCGGCGGCGACGCTGATCGTGCTCGGCGCCGTGAACGTCGTCAACGGGTTCACCGCGATCCAGCATTCGAGCTATTACCGCAGCGACATCGTCTACAACAACTTCACGTTCTGGGGCTGGATGTTCCTCATCTGGGGCGCCCTCCAGCTCCTCGCCGGGGTGCTCGTCTTCGCCCGCAGCACGGCCGGCTACTTCCTGGGCGTGTCGCTCGCGCTGGTCGCGGCGATCCTGTGGTTCTTCATGATCTTCGCCGCGCCGATGCCGGCGCTCGCGGGGATCCTTCTGAGCGTGGCGGTCCTCTTCGCGCTCACTCGCGGGTCCGAGGAAGCGTTCTGACCGCTGCCGGGATCGATCGGCTCGTCCGGCCGCGCGCGGCGTCGGACGAGCCGGTCGAGGGCCCGGACTGCCCGGTTCGCCCGGTCTGGAGGATGCAGACACGGCCGGCTCGGCCCACGATCCAGGGCGATGCGGACGACCGCGAACGACCCGGGCCGGGGCGCGCCTCTGGTGCGCCGGGCCCGCGCGGGGGCGAACCGGCTGACGGAGACGGCGACCGGCGTGGCGGAGCGCGGCCGGCGCTGGGCCGAGAGGCAGGATCCGGCCACGCGGATCGGTGTCGGCACGCACTGGGTGCGGCGCTACCGCCAGGCCGACGGCCAGCTCTATGCGGTGCTGCTGGCGGCCTACTTCTTCCTCACCGTCCTGCCGGTCACGATCGTGCAGGCGACGTACGTCTCGGGGAACCCGGACGCCTTCGCCAACCGGATCTCCCGCCGGCTCGAGCTGACCGGGCCGCCGGCGCACTTCCTGAACGGCGTGCTCGTCGGGGCCGGGAAGGACAAGCTGATCGCGGTGATCGTCGCGATCGCGAACATCGCCATCTTCGGGCTCGGCTTCGGCCGCGTCCTCCAGCTGGCGCACTCCCGCATCTGGGGCATCGAGCTGCGGAACACGTTCGCCGACCAGGGCCGCTACCTGGTCGTCCTGCTGGCGCTGATGTGGCTCACGATCGTCTGGATCCTGCAGATCCGCTACCTGCGCGGGGCGCCGTCCTGGGCCGGCTGGGCGCTCGACGCCGTCTGGCTGGGGCTGCTGACGGCCTACTTCGTGTGGGCGCCGCGGCTGCTCCTGCATCGGCGGGTGAGCGCCCGTGATCTCCTGCCCGGAGCCGTCATCACCGTCGCCGGCCTGGCGGTGCTCCACGTGGCGGCGAGCTTCATCCTGCGGCGCTGGCTCGTGTCCTACTCGAGCACGTATGGAGGTCTCGGGATCGTGATGGCGATCCTCTTCTGGCTCATCGCCGCGGCAACGGTCGTGATGTTCGCCGCGGCGCTCTCTCCCGCCGTCGCTGCCCGGAGGAACGCGGTCCGGGCCGGTGCGGCGGGCTCGGCAAACGGCCTACCTGGAGGTGCAGGATGAGTGCGGTGACCACACCCCCGCGGCGACGTCCGCGGCGCGAGACGAAGCATCCGACGACCGCGGAGCGGACCGCCCTCGGGCGTGCGGCCCGCAAGGAGGTGCCGCGGCTCCGCCACGCCGTCCTCGAGGTGCCGGCGAATCGAGCCGATCCGGTGGCCTTGCTCGAGAAGCAGGCGGAATCTCGCGTGCCCGAGCTCGTCCCGATCCGGTACGGGCGCATGCTCGTCTCGCCGTTCACCTTCTACCGCGGCGCGGCCGCCATCATGGCCGCCGACCTCGCGGCCGGCCCCCGGACGTCACTGCGTGTGCAGCTCTGCGGCGATGCCCACCTGTCCAACTTCGGCGTGTTCGGCTCGCCTGAGCGGCGGCTGGTCTTCGACATCAACGACTTCGACGAGACCCTGCCGGGGCCGTGGGAGTGGGACGTGAAGCGGCTCGCGGTCAGCCTCGAGGTGGCCGGGCGCGACAACCAGTTCGCCATGGCCGACCGCCGCGAGATCGTCCGCCGCTGCGTGTGGGAGTACCGCACCGCCATGCGGCAATTCGCGACGATGCGCAACCTCGAGGTCTGGTACGCCTCGATGGACGTCGACACGCGGCTCTCGGAGCTGCGCGCGGTGGCGACGCGCAAGCAGGTGAAGCGCACCGAGCAGACGCTCGCCAAGGCTCGCACCCGCGACAGCATGCACGCGTTCTCGAAGCTGACGCACATGGTCGACGGCGAGCCCCGGATCATCTCCGACCCGCCGCTGATCGAGCCGATCGAGGATCTCGCCCAGGGCGTGGAGGCCGAGGAGCTCACCGAGGCCCTGCACGACGTGCTGCGGGCCTACCGCAAGACGCTGCCGCACGACCGCAAGGCCCTCCTCGAGCAGTTCCGGCTCGTCCACGTCGCCCGCAAGGTCGTCGGCGTCGGCAGCGTCGGCACGCGGGCATGGATCGCCCTCATGCTGGGGCGCGACGAGGCTGACCCGCTGCTCCTGCAGATCAAGGAGGCGCAGCCGTCGGTGCTCGAGGATCACCTCGGCAAGAGCGCGTTCGCCAACTGCGGCGAGCGGGTCGTCGCCGGCCAGCGGATGATGCAGGCCTCGAGCGACATCTTCCTCGGCTGGACGCGCATCGCCGCGGGGCTCGACGGCGTCCGCAGGGACTTCTTCGGCCGCCAGCTGAAGGACTGGAAGGGCTCGGCGGTGATCGAGGCCATGACGGCGAAGGGGATGATGCTCTACGCCGGCATGTGCGGCTGGACCCTCGCACGGGCGCACGCCCGCTCGGGCGACCGGGTGGCCATCGCCGCCTACCTCGGGAACGGCGATACCTTCGACCGGGCGATCTGCGACTTCGCGAACGCGTACGCCGATCTCAACGAGCTCGACTACAAGGCCCTCGCGGCCGCCGTCGACTCCGGCCGGATCGCCGCAGCAAAGGGGCTCTAGAGGCCGCTCGGGTGCGGCGGCGGGACCCCCTCCGGGTTCACCCGGTCGGGATGACGTACCGCCGCACCCGTCGCGACACGATGCAGAAAGCCCAACAAGGAGACGTGAACGATGGTCGTGTTGTCAGTGGCGGAGTTCCTGTGGACGTGTCTCGCCATCTTCTTCATGGTGATCTATTTCATGATGCTGTTCCAGGTCATCGTGGACGTCTTCCGGCGCAACGATGCCTCGGGCGGGAAGAAGGCGGGCTGGCTCATCCTGCTGTTCATCCTCCCGTTCGTCAGCTTGATCGCCTACATGCTGATGAACTCGGAGGGCATGGCCCAGCGCCAGCGCGACCTCATGGAGTCTCGCGGGTACCGCCCCACGGGCGGTGGCAACGGCTCGGGCGCCGGCCCGGCGTCGGAGATCGCGAGCGCCAAGGCGTTGCTCGACAGCGGCGCGATCTCGCAGGAGGAGTACCAGTCGATCAAGTCCCGCGTGCTGGCGTGACGGCCGGCGCAGCGGGATGACGGAACGAGGGAGGGACTGATCATGGCTGTGGGACCCGTACAGCTGATCGTGCTCGGCTTCGACCATCCGAACTTCCAGGGTGAGGTGCTGGCAGAGCTCGAGAAGCTGCGCGACTCGGACACGATCCGGGTCATCGACGCGCTCGCGGTGAGCAAGGACGCCGACGGCGACGTCACGATCCTGAAGGCGAGCAACCTGACGCAGGACGAGAGCATCGAGTTCGGCGCCAAGATCGGCGCGCTGATCGGCATCGGCGCCGCGGGCGACGATCCGGAGGCCGTCGAGGAGATGGCGCTCGCCGGCGCCGAGGTGGCGGCCGAGGAGGGCATCGACGTGTTCGACGCCGAGGAGGTGTGGGACGTCGTCGAGGAGATCCCCAACGACACCGCCGCGGCCCTGCTCCTGATCGAGCACCACTGGGCCGTCGGGCTGCGCGACGCCGTCGCCCGGGCCGGTGGCTTCCGCATCTCGGACGGCTTCGTGAGCCCGATCGACCTGGTGGCGATCGGGGCGATGACGCGCGAGGACGCCGAGGCGCACGCGCTGGTCGACACCCGCTGACAGGAAGGACTGAAGATGTTCGGAGCACGCAGAGTCGCTCGCAGGACCGGCCGCCGCACCGCGCGGCGGGTCGCGCGCCGGAGGTAGCGGCGCCGCAAGCTCGTCCGCCGGGCGCACGAGGCGGCGCCCGGCGGACGCTCGTATGGTCCGGCCTCAGCGCGGAGCCAGCCGGCGCATGCTGCGGCCGACCGTCGCCGCGATCGCCCCACCGAGCACCGCGCCGCCGACGACGTCGCCGGGGTAATGGGCGCCGCCGTGGACGCGCGAATAGGCGACGGCCGCGGCCAGGCAGCGCAGCGGGAAGGCGAGCACGGGCAGCTCCGCACCGGCGGCGGTCGCAAACGCGAAGGCCGAGGCGGCGTGGCCTGAGGGGAACGACGTCGAGCGGGGCATCCGGACGGCGCGGCCGGCGCCGATGCCGGCGGCGACGGCATCCGGACGGGGGCGACGGTGCAGGTGCTTCAGGCCGGCGTTCGCGAGCGCCGATGTGACGGCGACGGATCCCAGCCCCGCGGCGGCGGCCCGGCGGCCGGATGCGCCGCCCGCCACGGCCAGGCCCGCGGCGATCGCCATCCACAGCACCGACCGATCGGCGGCGCGCGACAGCCGGGCGAGGTCACGGTCGAGCGCAGGCGAGGGCGTCGCGGCCACCGCCCGGTAGACCGCTTCGTCGATGGCCGCGAGGTCGCCGAGCGCGAGCTGCCAGGGCGCCCGCCCGGCGGCGGTCATTCGGCCGGGCCGCGGCGCTCCCCCGCCGGCGGCGCGTCGCCCCCGGTGCGGGCCGCGGCCCACAGCTCGCCGATGCCCTGGCGCGACAGGCCGGCCGAGAGCGCGGCCGGCGAGACGCCGATGGCGCTCGGCGGCAGCAGCACCGTGAGGGCGCCCGGAACGCTCTCGAACCGAATCGGCGCGGCGATGGTCATCGCCTCGCCGTCGACGCCAGCCGCGATGGGGCCGCTCGAGTCGACCGAGAAGGTCGGCGCCGACCACTGCAGCCAGCCGCCGAAGCCGCGGGCGCGGCCCATCGACTCGAGCGCGAAGAGCTTCGCCGCCTGCGCCGGGCTCTCGATCTCGATGGCGAACACGCCCAGCGTGCCGGTGTCGAGGTCGGGCCGCGACCCGGCCCCGAGCATCCGCTCGAGCGCATACGGGTTGTTCGAGACCATCAGGAGCTGTGCGGTGTCGTGGCGGACGCCGTCGCCGTCGGCGAAGCGCAGGTCGAGCGGGTGGGCGTCGGGCCCGAGCAGGGCGGGGAGCATCCGCTCCATCGTCCGCAGCTTCGCGTCGCGGTACTCGTCGGACTGCACGATCTCCGCGTAGACGCCGAGCGAGACGTTGTTCACGAACACCTTGCCGTTGACCAAGGCGAGGTCGATCCGCCGCTCGACGCCCTCCGTGAAGCCGTCCAGCGCGACCACGACGTCGTCGCGGTCGAGCCCGAGGTCGAGGGCGAGATGGTTGCGCGTCCCCGCGGGCACGCACACGTAGGGCACGTCGTGGCCCATCGCCACCTCGGCCACGATCGCCTGCGACCCGTCGCCGCCGGCCATCCCGATCGCGGGCGCGGAGCGGATCGCCTCGGCGGCGAGGCTGCGCAGGTCGTCCCCGAGATGCAGCTCGATGGTGCGGATGCCGCGCTTCTCGGCCTCGGCGGCCAGATGGAAGCGCTCGACCTTGCCGCCGCCCGACTTCGGGTTCATCAGGAGCACGGGCCGGGCCGTCTGGCGGGCGGCGCGGCGTTCCGGTGCGCGGGCCGGCCGCGGCTCGCGCCCGCGCCGGGCCCGCCCGGCCGAGCGGCTGGCCGCGGTGAACGCGAGCACGCTCGCGACGAGCGCGGCGATCGCCCACAGGACGTCGCCCTTCGCGAGCGCGACCACCGCGGCGAACGTCGCGACGCCGGCGCCGGCCAGGGCCAGGATGCGCACGCCGCCGGAGCGGGTCAGCGCCAGCCAGCCGCATGCCACGGCCACGCCCACCGCCAATGCCCCGACGGCCACGCCGACGGGGCTCGTGAAGATCGCGAGGACGAACAGGAGGACGGCGATGACGGCAGCCGTGAGCGCGGCGAGCGCCGCGAGCCGGACGCTCGACGTGCGGTATGTCCTCATAGGGCCATGGTGGCTCGCAGGTCTGACCTGCGCCTCGTCCCATCGGGATGAGCCGCGTGGCCCGGCGAGCGGGCAGAGTCGGGCCGTGGCTTCCCCGTCGACAACCGCCGCACCGGGCCGGCTTGCTGGGGCCCGCCGGCAGGTGCCCGGGCTGCGGATGCTGGCGGAGTACAAGGCCGGCTGGCTGCCGCACGACCTCGTGGCCGGGCTCGTGCTCACGACCCTGCTCGTCCCGCAGGGGATGGCCTATGCCGAGCTGGCCGGCCTGCCCGCGATCACCGGCCTCTACACGTCGATCATGTGCCTGCTCGGCTACGCGCTGCTGGGGCCATCACCCGTGCTCGTCCTGGGCCCGGACTCCTCGCTGGGGCCGATGATCGCCGCGGTCATCCTGCCGATCGCCGGCGCCCAGGGCGACCCGGAGCGGGCGATCGCGCTCGCCTCGATGCTCGGCCTGCTCGTCGGCGCGATCACCTCGCTCGGGGCGATCGCCCGCCTGGGCTTCATCGCCGACCTCCTGTCCAAGCCGACCATGATCGGCTACATGAATGGGCTGGCCGTGACGATCCTGATCGGCCAGCTGCCGAAGCTGTTCGGCTTCTCGACGGACGCGACCGGCCTCCTGGCCGAGGCCCGGGCGTTCTTCAACGGCGTGCGCGACGGGGAAACGGTGACCGCCTCGCTCGCCATCGGCGTCGCGGCGCTGGCGGTCATGCTGGTGCTGGGGCGGTTCTGGCCGAAGATCCCGAGCGTGCTCGCCGCGGTGGTCGTCTCGATCGCGGCCGCCTACGCGTTCAACCTCGCCGACCACGGCGTCGACCTGGTCGGGGCGTTGCCCCAGGGCTTCCCGCCGCTCACGGTTCCCCACGTGCATGCGTCTGACATCCCGCTCCTGGTCGGCGGGGCGTTCGGCATCGCGCTCGTGTCGCTGGCCGACACCATCGCCACCGCCTCGGCGTTCGCGGGGCGGAGCGGCAGGGAGATCGACGGGAACCGGGAGATGCTCGGCATCGGCGCGGCGAACATCGCCGCCGGGTTCTTCCAGGGCTTCCCGGTGAGCACCAGCGGCTCGCGGACGGCCGTCGCCGAGCAGGCGGGCGCGAAGTCACAGGTGACCGGGCTGGTCGGTGCGGTGGCGATCACGACGATGCTGCTCGCCTTCCCGGGCCTCCTGCGCGACCTGCCCCAGCCGACGCTCGCCGCCGTGGTCATCGTCGCGTCGCTCTCGCTGGCCGACATCCCGGGCGTCGTGCGCCTCTGGAAGCAGCGGCCGACGGAGTGCGGGCTCTCGATCGCCGCCTTCCTGGGCGTCGCGCTGCTCGGCGTGCTGCCGGGCATCGTGGTCGCCATCGCCCTCTCGGTCGCGAACGTCTTCCGGCGGGCCTGGTGGCCGTATCAGACGGTGCTCGGCCGGGTGCCCTCGCTGCCCGGCTGGCACGACGTGCGCAGCTACCCCGAGGCCGAGCAGCTGCCGGGCCTCGTCGTGTTCCGGTTCGACGCGCCGCTCTTCTTCGCGAACGCGCGCACGTTCCGCGACCAGGTGACGCTGCTGGCGGCCGCCGATCCGCCGCCGGAGTGGATCGTCATCGCGGCCGAGCCGATCACCGACGTCGACACGACCGCCTCCGACATGCTGAACGGCCTCGACGAGTTGGTGAACGCAAAGGGTGTCTCGCTGGTCTTCGCCGAGATGAAGGACCCGGTCCGCGAGAAGATCGAGCGCTACGAGCTCACCCGCACCATCGACCCGAACCACTTCTATCCGACCGTGGAGGCGGCGATCGAGGCGTTCCGTCAGCGCGACGAGGGTGCCGGGGCTGCGGCGACGGTCGGTGCCGGCTCGGCCGACGTCGGGCCGTAGACGACGACCGTCCCCGCCATCATGTCGGCGATGCCGCGCCGGCGACGGTCGAACAGCACCGGCAGGAAGCCGGCGAACATCGGGATGATCGCGAGCGCCATCCCGACCAGCCGCACCGCCGACCGGCGGATCGACGGCGGGGCAGGCGAGTCCTCCACGGCGACCCGCACGTGCAGCAGGTGCATGCCCGGCGTGCGCCCGGCCGTGGTCCAGAAGAACACGAAGTAGCAGCCGCTGACCAGCGCGAGGCCGACCGTCGCCAGCGTGGCGACGAGCCACTCCGGGCGCAGCCCGCCGAAGATCCACCCGATCAGCGCCACGACCCCGGAGATCGAGACCCAGAGTGCCGCGCAGAGGACGGCGTCGGCCGCGAAGGCGAGCGCCCGCGACGCGAGCCCGGCGTACGCCCCCGCCCGGACGGCGCGGCGATCGGTGTGCTCGTCCATCCGGGCGGCCCGGCCGCGCATCCCGCCCACGACCTCCTCCGAGAACCCGGCCGTCTGGTCGACCAGCGCGTGCCGCACCTCGGGCGAGGTGAGGACGTCCCGCAGCACCCGCTGCATCTCCTCGCTGGCGACGATCCGGTCGACGAGCGCTTCGGTCCGGCGGCTCTCCAGGGCCCCGCTCACGAGCTCGTCCAGCGCCCCGGTCGCCGCCAGCTCGGAGAGCATCCGCTCGAGCACGCGGTTTCGCACCGCCGAGCGGACGATCTCCTCGGGCAGCGGGCCGGCCAGGACGCGGTCGACCGCGCGCAGCGTGCCCGGCGAGGCCAGCATGGCATCGGCCACGTCCTCGAGGCGGTCGCGCGCCACGTGCGCGGCCGCCCGCGCAGGGATCGCCGCCGCGCCGCGCGCCGCGCCGGCTACGAACCCGAGTCGGCGGTCATTGCGCGACGCCATGCCCGGCGACCGGCGTTCCCTCGGCGGATCCCTCGATCCGGTTTCGCGCGACCGACTTCGCCGCCTCCCAGGCAACGAGCAGGGCGATCGCGCAGAGCAGGGCGACGCCGAACTGCTGGGCCGTCAGCTGCACGGTCCCGAGCACCCGGTTCAGGAAGTCCCACCCCGTCGCCATGGCCGCCCCGATCACCTCGATCGCGGCGATCATGTTCATCCGCCGGCTGTTGAACGTGTCGGTGGTGAGGATGCTGCTCGTCTCTGAGCGGCACTCGAACGCGGCCGCCACCAGCATGAGCGCGAACGCCGTGAAGGCCATCGAATTCCCGGCGGCGACGCTCGCGTAGTGGTGGGTGCCGAGCTCGAGCACGAGCAGCGCGGCGACCGCCATGAACAGCCCCACCAGGCCGGCGGTGAGCTTCACCGGCATCGTCAGGATCGACTCCCCCCGCTCGCGCGGGCGCAGGCGCATCAGTCCCGGCGTCTCCTCGTCGAAGCCGAGGGCAACGCCGAACGGCGCGCTGATGAGGAAGTGGATCCACAGCACCTGCGGCGAGGTGAAGGGCTCGCCCGACGCGATGTTGAAGAGGCTCGCGCCCAGGAACGTGAGCACGAACGCCACCAGCATCACCAGCACGAACCGGATGTACTTCATCAGGTTGTCGTAGAGCTTGCGGCCCTGCTCGACCGCGAAGACGATGGTCGCGAAGTTGTCGTCGGAGAGGATCATCCGGGAGGCGTTCTTGGCCACCTCGGTGCCGCTGCCCATGGCGATGCCGATGTCGGCAGCCTTGATCGCCGGCGCGTCGTTCACGCCGTCGCCGGTCATCGCGACGACCTCGCCCTTGGCCTTGAGCGTCTCGGCGAGGAGCACCTTGTGCTCGGGTGCGACCCGGCCGACGACGCCGATCGTCTCGATCCGGTCCATCCGCTCCTGCTCGGACAGGGCGGCGAAGTCCGCACCCAGTATCGCCTCGCCCTCGATGCCGAGCTGCTCGGCGATGGCCGCGCCGGTGACGACGTCGTCGCCGGTCACCATCCGCACGCGGATATGCGCCGCCCCGGCGTCCGCCACCGCCTGCCTGGACTCGTCGCGGGGCGGGTCGAGCATGCCGACGAGGCTCGTGATCTCGAGGTCGGTGACGTAGGCCAGCAGGTCGCCGTCGGCGTCGAACCTCTTCGGCTTGATGTCGCGGACGGCGGCGGCCATGACCCGCAGGCCGTCACCCTCCATGCGGGTGACGTGCTCCTCGGCGCGGCGCTCGGTGTCCTTGTCCCAGGCCACGGTGCCGGCTCCGGAGTGGGCGGTCGACGCCCGTTCCAGCACGGCCGGGCCGGCGCCCTTCACGTACACGCGCACGACCTCCTTGCCGGAGGCGTCGGTCTCGCTGTTGAACGTCGCCATCAGCTTGTACGTGGGGTCGAACGGCAGCGTGGCCAGCCGCGGCCGGTTCTCCCGGGTCGCCTCGATGTCGAGGCCGGCCTTGTGCGCCAGCACGAGGAGCGCCCCCTCGGTGGGATCGCCGACCACCTTGCCGGACTCGAGCCGGGCGTCGTTTGCGATCACGTACGGGAGGATCGCATCCTCGATGCTCCTGGCGTTGCCGGCGGCGTGGTGCACCTGGCCCTCGAGGCCGTAGCCGATGCCCGAGATCGTGTAGCGGTCGCTGGCGTCCACGACCTCCACCGCCGTCATCTGGTTCATCGTCAGCGTGCCGGTCTTGTCGGAGTTGATCGCCGACGTGAACCCGAGCGTCTCGACCGATGGCAGCTCTTTCACGATGGCGCTGCGCCCGGCCAGGTCGACGCTCCCCAGCGACAGCACCACCTGGACGACCGTCGGCAGCGCCTCGGGAATCGCCGAGATGGCCAGCGCGACCGCGGCGACGAAGAGCTCGCGCCACGGGTCGCCGCGGTTCGCGCCGAGCACGAACATGATCAGCATCGTCACCCCGGCGGCGCCTGCGATCCACAGCGTCAGCGTGTTCATCTGCTGGGTGAGCGGCGTCTCCTCGCGGGCCGTCGACTCGAGCATGTGGGCGATCCGTCCGACCTGGGTGCGGCCGCCGGTCGCGGTCACGATCATCGCGCCGCTGCCGTGCGTCACCGGCGTGTGCATGAAGGCCATGTTGGTCTGGTCGCCGGGGGCGCGGTCGCCGTCGCCGAGCGTGGCGGCGACCTTGGCCACGGGCACGCTCTCGCCGGTCAGGGCCGACTCGTCGATCTGGAGCGAGCTGGCCGAGATCAGGCGGCCGTCGGCCGGCACCTGGTCGCCGGCGGCGAGCAGGACGACGTCGCCGACGACGAGCTGGTCGGCGGGGATCTCGGCCTCGTTGCCGTCGCGGCGCACGCGCGCCGTCTCCTTCATCATGGACTTGAGGGCGTTCATCGCGCTCTCGGCCTTGCCCTCCTGGCGCAGGCCGACGACGGCGTTCAGGAGCGTGATCGCGACCAGGATCACCGCCGTGCTCCACTCCTTGATCACCAGCGAGATGACGGCGGCGCCGACCAGGATCATCTGCATGTAGCTCGTGTACTCGTCCAGGAACCGGCGCCAGCCCGGCTTCGGCTTCTCGGTCGGGAGGGCGTTCGGGCCGTCGTGCTCGAGCCGGGTCGCGGCCTCGGCCGCCGACAGCCCCCGGTTCGGTTTCACGCCCAGTCCCTTGGTCGCGTAGACGACGTCGTGCGCATACCAGCGCTCGGTGTCGTCCGCGGCCGTCTCCTGAACCGTCGCCGGGGTCACGAGGCGCCCGGCTTGCCGTCGACCCCCGCGACGACGAGCTCCGTCCGGTGCCCGTCGGCGCGCTTCTTCGCCTTGCGGCGTTCGCGGGAGCGCTTCTCCTCGAACGGGTCGGCGGCCGCGCCCTTGGGCGCCTGCGCGACCAGCACGTCCTTCACCTTCGCCAGGTTCTCGCGCGCGGAGGGGCTCACCGTCGGGTACTGCGGGTCGATGTCGATCAGCGCGTTCGCGAGCACCACCGCCGACGCGATCCGGGCGAACCACTTGCGGTCGGCCGGGATGACGTACCAGGGCGCCCATTTCGTGCTCGTGTGCGTGAGCATCTCCGAGAACGCCTCCTGGTAGTCGTCCCAGCGCCCGCGCTCTGCGATGTCATGGGACGAGAACTTCCAGTTCTTCTCCGGCAGGTCGAGCCGCTTCAGGAACCGCGTCCGCTGCTCCTCCATGGAGAGGTTCAGGAAGATCTTCACGATCCGGAAGCCGTTGTCGGTCAGGTAGCGCTCCCAGTCGTTGATCTCGCGGTAGCGGCGCGCCCAGATGCCCGGCCCCTTGCGCTCCTTCGGGAGCTTCTGGCGGTCGAGGTTCTCCGGGTGGACGCGGACGACGACGACCTCCTCGTAGTGCGAGCGGTTGAAGATCGTGATCTGCCCGCGCTCGGGCAGGCGGCGCGCGTAGCGCCACAGGAAGTCGTGGTCGAGCTCCTCCGCGGAGGGCACCTTGAAACTGTGCACGGCGACGCCCTGCGGGTTGACGCCGCTCATGACGTGGCGGATCGTCCCGTCCTTGCCGCCCGCGTCGAGCGCCTGGAGGCAGACGAGCACGCCGTAGGTGTCCTGGGCCGCCAGCCGGTCCTGGTAGTCGGCGAGCAGGGCGATGCCGCGCCGCAGGAGCTCGGCGCCCTCCTTCTTGCGGACGACGTCCGCCTTGAACGCGGGGTCGAAATCGCGGCTGAGCTTCACCTTCGAGCCCGGCTTCACCCGGAACATGGAGGCGTACTCGGCGATCCGCTTCTCCTGCTTCGTGCTCATCCAGTCGAGCCCTCGATACGGGTGCGGATCTCGTCGAGTGCGGCCTGCTCCTTCGAGCTGATCTTCTGGCCGTGCTCGGTGTGCGCCTCCGCGACGGTCCGGGCGAGCGTGAGCACGAACGAGCCGTAGTCGGAGACCTCCTGCGGCGCCGCTTTCTCGCGCAGGAGCGAGACGGCCTGACCGATCCTCGCCATCCCCTCGCCCTGCAGGTCAGCGTCCGTGCGGTAGCGGTGCCGGTCGAACTCCGGCTTCGACGAGACGATCTCGTCGAGCAGCTCGCTCTGGCCGTGCTGCTTGCGCGCATCGGCGTACGCATGCGCGAGCGCGATCGTCTCGCGGAACGTGCCCCCGCCCTCCGCCCTGATCACGATCATCCCGGCTGTTGCGGGACCCTCGGCGATCAGATCCCACTCCTCCTGGTCGAAGGCGGCCTTCGCCGTCATGCGGTGCTCCCTTCCGTCCGTACGTGGCCTCGAGCCTCTCGGCGCCGAGGGCCGGACGCATCACCCCGATGGCACGATCGGTGCGTCCGCCGCGGGCGCAGGAGTATCCGCGCAGGCTTCAGGGTATGGAGCGGCCTGCCGGGACGCCGCGACTCCCGCATACGGGGGAAGCACGGCATCCCCGAGGAGGAGTACGGTATGCCACCCGACCACGCCTCCCGGGTCGGGCTCCCAGACGATCCGATCGGACCCGTTCCCATGAGTGCACAGAGCGGTCTCGCCTTCGAGGTCCATGCGCTCCAGCGCGAGCTCCAGGCCTTCGACCTGGGCGCGCACGGGCAGGCGTCCGACGCCGTGCTCGCGCTCGTGCGCGCGGCGCGGCGGATCAGCCAGCTCGCCTACGAGGTCGCGACCGACGGGGCCGGGGCGGGAGCCACCCGCGACGAGGTGGCGCTGGCGCGCGTGACCGACGCCTGCCTGTCGGACGAGGGCAGCCGGATCGAGCCCGGCGACCTCGAGTCCGCGATCGCGCTGATCGCGAAGCGGCTGGGCCCGCTGGCGGCCGGCACCGACGCCGAGACGAGCCGCGTCCAGCGCACGCTGGACGCCATCGCGAACCGGCCCGGCGCCGGCAGCGGCGAGTAGCACCGACGGCGGGCAGCCCCGCCCGGAGCTGCCCGCCATGGTGACGATCGCCCGCACTCACGTCTCGTCGCGTGAGACGTCCCCGCGCAGTCGGGCGCCGTGCCGGAGGGGTCCCATCGAGCGGGTGTGCTCATCGGCAGAGGACGGCCGTGCGGGTGACGGGCAAGTCACGGCGCAGGGCCGGCCGGCGGCGCCCGAGCTGGGCGATCGCATCGTCAGGGCCTCGGTGACGCCCCCTCCACTCGTCGCGACGGCTGCGAAAGCGCAGCCCGTTCCTGGAGAGTGGGCCACGCCACGGGGTGGCGGCATCGTCCGGTTGGGGTGATGGGGAGACGCGCTGTTCGACCTAGCTTCAGTCTCCGGGGGCGACCACGCCTGCCTGCACAATTTTTCCCGGGAGGCACGAATGAGCGCAGTCAAGACACCCACACGGCGCAAGCGGGCTCCCGAGCCCGAGGCGCAGAGCGCCGCCGCACCCTCGCCGTTCCCGCCGATCGCGGAGTACGCGTTCCTGTCCAACTGCCACACCGGCGCGCTGGTCGCCCCGGATGGGGCGGTCGACTGGCTATGCGTGCCCTCGTTCGACGCCCCCAGCGTGTTCGGGAGCGTCCTCGACCGCGAGGCCGGCTTCTTCCGGTTCGCGCCGTACGGCATCAACCATCCGGCGATGCGCAACTACGAGCCGGGGACGAACGTGCTGCGCACGACCTGGAAGACACCGTCGGGATGGGTGGTCGTCCGCGATGCGCTCACGATGGGGCCGCGCAGGCACGAGGACGAGATCACACCCCACACACGCCCGCCGGCCGACGACGACGCCGAGCACGTGCTCGTGCGGACGGTCGAGTGCGTCGAGGGCCAGGTGGAGATCGAGCTCGTCTGCGAGCCGGCATTCGACTACGGCCGGACCCCGGCCGAGTGGAACGTGCTCAACGGCGATCGGCACACGGCCGACGCCAGCGGCGCCGGCCTCACGCTGCGCCTGACGACCGACCTCGCGCTCGGTGTGGAGGGCAACCGCATCCGCGGCCGGCATGTGCTCAAGGCCGGCGACCGCGCCTGGTGCGCGCTCTCGTGGGCCGAGGGCCTCGCGGCGCCCGAAGACGTCGACGATGCCACGAACCGGCTCGACGTCACCGCACGGTACTGGCGCGGGTGGCTCGGCCGCGCGCGCATCCCCGATCATCGTTTCAGCGAGCTGGTGCAGCGCGCCGCACTCGCGATCAAGGGGCTCACCTACATGCCGACGGGCGCAACGGTCGCCGCCCTGACCACGTCGCTGCCCGAGACGCCCGGCGGCGAGCGCAACTGGGACTACCGCTACACGTGGATGCGCGACTCGACGTTCACGCTGAGGGCACTGCATTGGCTGAACCTCGACTGGGAGGCCGACGAGTTCATGCAGTTCGTCGCCGATCTCGAGCCGACCGAAGACGGGTCGCTCCAGATCATGTACGGCATCGACGGCCGCCGTGACCTCACCGAGACGACCCGCGACGACCTCTCCGGATACGCCGGCGCGCGGCCGGTGCGGGTCGGGAACGGCGCGTGGAACCAGCGCCAGAACGACGTCTTCGGCGCTGTGCTCGACTCGATCCTCCTGCACACGCGCCGCAGCGAGCGCCTGCCGCGGCGCCTGTGGCCGATCGTGCAGAGCCAGGCGGAGTGTGCGATCAAGGTCTGGCGCAAGCCCGACCAGGGCATCTGGGAGGCGCGTGGCAAGCCCCGCCACTACGTCTCGTCGAAGCTCATGTGCTGGGTCGCGCTCGACCGGGCGTCCAGCCTGGCGGAGATCCGTGGCGATCCCGAGCAGGGTGAGCGCTGGGGCGCGATCGCCGAGGAGATCCGCGAGGACGTCCTCGCCCACGGGCTCACCAAGGCCGGTGTCATGCGCCAGCACTACGACACCGATTCGCTCGACGCCTCCAACCTGCTCGCTGCCATCTTCGGGTTCCTGCCCGACGACGACGAGCGCCTGCGCGCGACGGTGCTCGCAATCGCCGACGACCTCACCGAGGACGGGTTCGTCCTGCGCTATCGCACGGGCGAGACCGACGACGGCCTGTCGGGCAAGGAGGGGACGTTCCTGATCTGCTCGTTCTGGCTCGTGTCCGCGCTCGCCGTCATCGGCGACATGCAGCGGGCGCGCGACCTGATGGAGCGCC
Source organism: Gaiellales bacterium (assembly GCA_036273515.1). Taxonomy (GTDB): domain Bacteria; phylum Actinomycetota; class Thermoleophilia; order Gaiellales; family JAICJC01; genus JAICJC01. Next base: position 45,184 of record DASUHM010000018.1, on the reverse strand, counting down.
TGTTCCGGGTCGCCTCGCCGCTCGGTCTCTACGCCGAGGAGTTCGACGCCGGCACGGGCCGTCACCTGGGCAACTTCCCCCAGGCGTTCTCCCATCTGGCGCTGCTGGAGGCCGCTGCCCGCATCGTCGTGCACGAGCGCCTCTCGGAGCGCTGAGGCGGCGGTCACCCAGAATGGATGAGGGCAAGGCTGATCCGGGACGCCAAGATCGACGTGGGCGCTTGAGAAGGGAGTGCGCATGCCGGTGACGGAGGCCCAGGGAGGCACCGCGGAAGCCGGGCCGGCCGTGCCGGCGGAGGGGACGCCTGGTCACCGGACGGGGAACAGCCGCTCGCGCAAGCTCGCGCTGGGCGTGCTCGTGTTCCTGGGCTCGCTCATGCTGTGCGTGGCGATCTTCGCGACCTGGATCGACCGGGTCGCGCTCGACTCGGGATCCTGGTCGGATACCAGCACGAAGGCGCTGCAGCAGCCGGCCGTGCGCACCGCACTGTCCGAATACCTGGTCGACCAGCTGTATGCCAACGTGGACGTGCCGGCGGCGCTGTCAGGAGCGCTTCCGCCCCGCCTGCAGCCGCTGGCAGGGCCGATCGCGGTCGGTGCGGAGCCCTATATCCAGCGCGCCGTGGCCGCCGGTCTGGCGCGTCCGCGGGTGGTGGAGCTGTGGCGTTCTGCGAACCTGCGAGCCCACGATCAGCTGATGCGGATTCTCAACGGCGGATCGGGGCCGTTCTCGACCGCCGGCGGCACGGTGTCGATCGATCTCAGCCCGGTGGTCGGGGACCTCTCGAGCACGCTGAGCCAGCGCACCAACGGCGCGGTCACGCTCCCGCCGGGCACCGGCAAGATCGTGCTGCTCCAGAGCGACCAGCTGAGCGCGGCGCAGTCGGGCACGAAGTTCTTGAAGCTGGCGTCCATCCCCCTTGCCCTGCTGGCGCTGGCGGTGTTCGTGATCGCGGTCGCAGTCTCGCGTGATCGCCGAAGAACATTGCGCGCGATCGCGATCGGCATCCTCGCCGCGGCGGTGGTGCTCATCTTCGTTCGCCGCGTGGTGGGTGACGCCCTGATCGACTCGTTGACGACGCTGCCCCAGAACCGGGCCGCCGGTCACGCGATCTGGTGGGTCGCGACCGACCGCCTGGGTGCTGCCAATCTGACGACGGTGATCGTGGGCCTGCTGCTCCTGGTCGGAACCTGGTTTGCAGGCCCCGGCCGGCGCGCCGTCGCGGCCCGCCGGAATCTCACCCCGTATCTCCGCGACCCGGCGGTGGCCTACGGGACGTACGCAGGCATCGTGCTGGTGCTGCTCGCCTGGGCCCCGGTGCCGGCAGCCAGCGACCCCGTCATCGCCCCCGTGCTGATCATCCTCGGAGCGATCGGCATCGAGGCGCTGCGCCGGATCGTGGCGCGCGAGTTTCCCGACGCGACCGAGCGCGACATGGGCCGCCGGATCCATTCCGGACTCCGCTCGGCCTACCACGGCGTCCGCCCCGGCCCGTCGCCGGAGGCGGTCGCCGACTCGCGCTACAGCTCGCTGGAGAAGCTCGCCTCGCTGCACGATCGCGGCGCGATCTCGGACGACGAGTTCGCGGCCGAGAAGGCCGAGCTGCTCGCGCAGCACTGAGGGCCGCTCAGCCCGCGGAGGACGTGCCGTCGGCCGGGGCCGGATCGGTGGTCGGCCGCGGCCGGGGCCGCGCCGGCCCGGGCTCGGCGGCCGAAACGGGGATCGTGGCGCTGACCACCGTCCCGTGCAGGGGCACGCTGGTGACCCGCAAGTGGCCGCCGACCGTCTCGACCCGGTCGCGCAGCCCCTGGAGGCCGAAACCCCGCTCCGAGGCGCCGCCGATGCCGTTGTCGGCGATCTCGACCGTGAGCGTGTCGCCGCGGTCGACGATCGAGACGTCGATGGTCGAGGCGCGGGAGTGCTTCTGGGCGTTCGCGACCGCCTCCGCGAACACGTAGTACGCGGTGGTCTCGGCGGTCTCGTCGACCCGCCGGTCGGGCAGGCGCACGAGCTTGATCGGCACGGTCGAGCGCAGCGCCGCCCCGCGGACCGCGGTGGCCAGCCCGAGGTCGGTGAGGACGGAGGGGTGGATGCCGTGGGCGAGGTCGCGCAGCTCGTCGATCGCGAGCTCGACCTCCGCCTCGGCCTTCTCGAGCATCGCCGGCGCATCCTCCGGCGAACGGCGAGCACGGGCGGCCGCCCGGCGCAGGTCGACGGCGAGCCAGGTCAGGCGCTGCTGGGCGCCGTCGTGGAGGTTGCGCTCCAGCCGCCTGCGCTCCACGTCGCCCGCCTCGACGAGGCGGGTGCGGCTGGCGCCGAGCTGGAGGGCGAACCGCTGCCGTTCCGCCACGACGGCGGACAGGTACAGCGTCGACACGGCCGCGACGCCGATGAAGAGCTGCGTGTTGAACACGCTGCGGGTGATCGAGTGGTAGGCGAACGGCCCGACGTAGTGGGTCGTGTTCGTCACGGTGAACCAGACCGCGATCGCGATCGCGGCGGTGGCGCCGCGCGGCCCGAACCGCAGCGCCGCCCAGATCAGCGCCGGGAAGACGGCGTAGACGACCGGGCGGTGGCTGCTCGACGAGATGTCGCTCAGCACGCACACGGTGACGACGAGGACGAGCGCCTCCACGATGCGCGCGGGCGGCCAGCGCCGCTCGAACGGCTGGCCGTACCAGGCCAGGGCGAGCGGAACGACGACGAGCGCGCCGACGAAGTCGCCCAGCCACCACGTCCGCCAGACGGTGGGGACGTTGTCCATGTGCACCACGCCGGCAAGGCGGAGCGAGCTCGTCCCCACCGTGGCGCTGATGGCGACGCCCGTCGCCAGTGCGGCGAGCAACCGGCCGAGGCCGCGGACGGACTCGAGCGGCGAGCCCTCGGGGACGAGCCGGCGGATCAGCCAGGTCGCGACGATGACCTCGGCCAGGTTGCCTGCGCTCTGGCCGAGTCCGGCGCCGACCGTGAGCGCGCCGTAGTCGTTCGCCATCAGGTCGCCCGCGAGCGCGCCGGGCCAAAGGTGCAGGCCGCCGAAGTACAGAAAGGAGATCGCGACGCCGACGGGCAGCCACAGGATCGCCGCCACCGGGCCGGCGAACTCGAGGTGGAAGCTCACCTGGGCCGCCCCGTAGTACGCGGCCACCAGCACGAGGCAACCCGCCGGCCAACGGAGCCGCCGGTTTGCGATCAGCCTCTGGGCGGTCGTCGACCGCACGGATTCGGGCGGCTCGGACACGGGCGGCAGATGGTACTTGATCGTCGCGTACGCGTCAGGGACGCCGGCTACCCGATGTGGAACGTCTCCGTGTGGCCGTCGACGGCGATGGCCTGGCCGCTGATCATGCGGGCGGCGTCCGAGGCGAGGAACAGGCACAGGTCGGCGATCTCGGCCGGCTGCACGAAGCGGGCGATCGACTGGCCCTCGAGGTACTCGCGCTCGACCTCCGCCGCCGCCGCGTCGCGGGCATCCGCCTCGCGGGCGATGACGCCGCGCATGCGGTCGCCGTCGACGGAGCCCGGGCAGATGGCGTTCGCGCGCACGCCGTGCGGCCCGAGCTCGATCGCGAGCGTCTTGGTCAGGCCGATCACCGCCCACTTGGCGGCGACGTACGGCGCGCGCAGGCCGATCCCGTGCTGGCCGGCGGTTGAGGAGATGTTGATGATCGAGCCGCTCCCGGCCGCTTTCATGGCGGGGACGACGCGGGCGCAGGTGCGGTAGTGGCTGGTCAGGCTGACGGCCAGCGAGCGCTCCCACTCGCCCGGCGCGATGTCCTCGACGAGCGCGGTCGGTCCCGCGATCCCGGCGTTGTTGACGAGCACGTCGAGGCCTCCGCCGGCCGCGAGGACGGCATCCACCCAGCGCTCGAGCGCGGCCCCGTCGGCGACGTCCACCACGCTCGCGTTCAGGCCGTCGGCGGCGGCGCTCTCGACGGCCGCCGCGTCGACGTCGCAGACGTACACGTCGGCCCCATCCGCCGCGAAGGCGCGGGCGACGGTGCGGCCGAAGCCTCCCGCGGCGGCGGTGATGGCGACGCGCTGGCTCACCGGGCGATTATCCCCGCCCTGAATACACGGGGTCAGACCCCTTTTGCTCACGTTGCCGCCAGGCCGGCGACGACGCGGGCGAGTGCCGGCCGCATCGTGGCCTCGACGAAGCCGTCCCGCGGGGCGGTGACGTGGTCGAGCAGCGCCCCTTCGATCAGGTCGCTGAGGATCCGGGCCGCCTCGTCCGGCTCGGCGATGCCGGCCGCGGCGACGATGGTCCGCAGGCCGCCGAGGTAGGCGCCGTCCCACCGCTCGGCAACGCCGCGCACCTGCGTCGACCGACCCGCCTCGATCAGGAGCTCGTACTGGGCCGCGAGCGGCGCCTGGTCGTCGGCGCAGAGGGCATGGACGAGCTCGACCAGGCGGTCGACGAGTGCGCCCGGCGTGGCCGGGTGCGGCGGGGCCGTGCAGCGCTCGACGGCGGCGATGGAGCGGTCGATCGCGAGCTCGAGCGCCTCGGCGACGATCTCGGCCTTCGACGCGAAGTGGTACGTCGTCGACGCCAGGGCCACGCCGGCCTCGGCCGCCACGGCCCGGTGGGTGGCCGCATTCACCCCGTCGCGGGCGATGACGCGCAGCGCCGCCTCGACGATCAGGCGGCGCCGGTCGCTCACGGCCCCTGCGTGCGCAGCCACATGCCCGCGCGGATGCCGGTCTCGATCGCGCCGTCGATGAAGCCCGCCCAGCCGGCCGCGAGGTCGGAGCCGGCCAGCAGCAGCGGCCCCTCCGGCCGGCGCATCTCGGCGTAGTGGTGGGTGTACCAACCGGGCCGGTGAATCGCCCATGTGCCGTTCGAGAACTCGTCTGCGAGCCAGTCGTGCGCGGTCGCCGCGACGGCCCGGTAGCCCGGGATGATCTCGTCGAGCGACACCTGCACGCAGGCCAGGTCGGTCGCGTCGCAGATGGTGGCGTCGTAGCCGAAGCCGATCATGATCTGGCTCCCGTCGGCCTCCCGGAACTCGGTGTCGAGGTAGCCGAACGGGTGGCTGGGCCGGATCGAGTTCTGGGCCGCCGGGTCGCCCTCGGCGTGGATGAAGATCTTGATGCCGCGCGACGCCTGGCCGAGCGCGATGCCCGCCTGCTTGGGCTCGGAGAGCGGCGGATCGAACTCGATCGCAGGGAGCGTGTTCAGCGGGACGGCGACGACGGCGCGCCGCGCGCCCATGAGCTCGCCTGCGCGCGTCTCGATCTCGACCCCGTCGCCGGTCCGGCGAACGGCGGCGACCGGCGTCTCGAGGCGCGTCTCGAACGGCGCCCCTGACGCGATCGCGTCGAGCAGTCCGCGCGTGCCGGTGGCCACCGTAACCCGGCCGCCCGTGTACTGGGTGAGCGCGAGGCTGTACCCGGAGAGCGCGTGCCAGCGCAGGACGCTGACGGCGCCGGCGTCGTCGAGCGGCCCGTGGGCAAGGGACTCGAGCTCGGCCCAGAGCACGTCGTGCTGCTCGCGGTCGAGGCCGAGCTGCTCGACCCGCTCGGCGATCGTCAGCGCGTCCATCGCCGCCAGCCGGTCGATCGCGTGCAGCGGGTCGTGCGGGTTGGGGAGCGACTCCTCGACGCCCTCGACGAACCGCAGCCAGCCGGCGTTCGCAATCGCGTCGCGCTCCGCGATGGTGCCGGTGCGGCGCTCGGCACCCACGTACCAGGCGGTCGCGTCCGGGTCGCCGGAGAGCTCGACGCCGAGGCCGGCGCGGGTGATCTCCGAGAACGTGAACGGCTGGTGCCAGTGCACCCAGCCGCCGCCGTACTCGATGTCGTGGCCGCGCCACGGGGCCGTCCAGGTGCGGCCGCCGAGCCGGTCGCGCGCCTCGAGCAGCAGCGTCGAGCGGCCGTCGCGGGCCGCTTCCCGCGCGGCCGTGACGCCGGCGAACCCGCCTCCGACCACGATCACGTCGTACCGGCTACTCCTCACGATTGGTACAAATGTACCACTTGGCCCGCGACGTCGAGGGGTACCCCCGACGCGAGCGCGCCGCGGGCCGCCGATCATGGCGGCATGGGATGGTCCGACAGACGCTGGTGGCAGGTGCTGGTCACGGTGGCGCTCGCGGCGATGGCCTGCACGGCGGCGATCAGCCTCACGGCACCGCCTGGCAGGGAACCGTTCACCAACGACGATCTCGCCCATGCACTTGGAGACACGGGCAACCTCTTCGGCCCGTCGGTGACGTGCAAGGCTCACAGAGGCAGCATCTACGAGGCTGCGTACAACCGCCGGTGCATTCGGATCGACCTGGAAGGGTTCTGCTACCCGGGTACCGGCGAGACTGACACAGCGATTTTCGTCCGTGTCCGTGGGCGCCGCTACCACGTCGTGGGCGAGCGAGTCCTCTGGGTCGCTCCGGCGTGCGCGTCCGTCGCATGACGGCTCACCTGTAAGTGGACGGATCGAGTCGGTAGGATGCCGGGTCCTATTTCGGTCGGCAGACACTGACGAAGGAGCACGATGAGCGACTACGCGGTCATCAATCCGGCAACGGGTGAGACGCTCAAGACCTACCCGACGATCACGGACGACGAGCTCGAGGCGGCCATCGCGGGCGCCTACAAGACGTACCAGGAGTGGGGGCGCGCGACGAGCGTCGAGGAGCGCACCAAGCTCGTGCGCCGGGTCGGCGAGCTGCACGTGGAGCGGCGCGAGGAGCTGGCCGCCATCACCGTCCGCGAGATGGGCAAGCCCATGGAGCAGGCGCTCGGCGAGGTCGACTTCTGCGCCGACATCTACGGCTATTACGCCGACAACGGGGCAGAGCTCCTGAAGGACGAGCCGATCAAGCTGCTCGCGGGCGAGGGCACGGCCATCATCCGCCGCAGTCCCTACGGCGTCCTGCTCGGCATCATGCCGTGGAACTTCCCCACCTACCAGGTGGCCCGATTCGCCGGCCCGAACCTGGTCATCGGGAACACCGTCCTTCTCAAGCACGCGCCGCAGTGCCCGGAGACGGCCGAGGCGCTGCAGCAGCTCTACAACGACGCCGGCTTCCCGGCGGGCGCGTACACCAACATCTACGCCACGAACGACCAGGCGGCGAAGGTGATCGCCGATCCGCGCGTGCAGGGCGTCTCGGTGACCGGCTCGGAGCGCGCCGGCGCCGCGGTCGCCGAGGTGGCGGGCCGCAATCTGAAGAAGGTCGTCCTCGAGCTGGGCGGCTCCGACCCGTTCATCCTGCTCAGCACGGACGATCTCGACGCCGCGGTGGAGGCGGCCGTGTCGGCCCGGCTCGACAACACCGGCCAGTCGTGCAACGCGGCCAAGCGCTTCATCGTGCACCAGGATCTCTACGACCCGTTCATGGAGAAGTTCACCGCCGCCATGGGCGAGTGGAAGCCGGGAGATCCGACGCAGGACTCTGCCATGGGCCCGCTCTCTTCGAGCACGGCGGCCGAGCGTCTGCAGGATCAGCTCGACCGGGCCAAGAAGGACGGCGCCAGGGTCGTGATCGGCGGCGAGCGGAAGGACAACTTCTTCTCCCCGACCATCCTCGCGGACATCCCCGAGGGCTCCAAGGCGCGCTACGAGGAGTTCTTCGGCCCCGTGGCGTCCGTCTACAAGGTCGGCTCGGAGGAGGAGGCCGTGAGGCTCGCGAACGACACGCCGTTCGGGCTCGGCTCCTACGTGTTCACGACCGACGCCGACCAGGCCGAGCGGGTCGCGAACAAGATCGACGCCGGCATGGTCTACGTGAACCTGGTCGGCGCGGACGGCGCGGAGCTGCCGTTCGGCGGCGTCAAGCGCTCCGGCTCGGGCCGCGAGCTCGGCCGCTACGGCGCGGACGAGTTCGTGAACAAGAAGCTCATCCGGGTCGGCTGATCGATCGCGCGCTGCTCCCGGCCGATGGCCGGGAGCAGCCCCGCGCGAGCTCACGCCGGCGACCACCGAGCAGGCGTGTGGACTTGAACACTCCAGGCGGGATCAGCCCTGCGACGCGCGAAGACGTCTCGCGCGCGATGCACGGCGAGGCGTTCGCGTCGGTGGGGTGACGCCTTGGCGGCGCTCCCGGGCGCAAGACCCGGGAGCGCCTGCTGCCGGCTCAGCTCACGCGGCGTGGCGAACGGCGGCCGTGCGGAGCGTCGCGCCCCAGCCGCGGGCGCGCTCCAGCTCGCCGTCGGCGAGCGGCCCCTCCGCGTCGTCCACGAAGAAGCTCTCGGTCCAGCCGACCTCGTAGCCGTGGTGGCGGAGCCGCTTCGCGACGCCACGCGCCGCGGTGCCCGTCACCGTCGCGGACCGGTCGATCCGCGTGTCGAACGCCGCCGCGATCCCGCCGGGGCGATGGGGGAGATCGCGCAGCCACTGGCGCAGCCCGGGCGCGTCGACCGCGTCCGGGTCGATCTCGCCATGGCCGTCCTCCTGTGCACCCTTGATGGTCATGTGCCGGCTGAGCGACGTGGTCATCCCGTGGATATGCGTCGGGCCGCCGGCGACGAGCAGGTCGACCTCGTCGTCCGGGGCACCCGCCGCCCGCACGTGGCGCACGTCCGCCCCGTCGCCGAAGCCCTCCGCGATCGCCTCGGCGACGGCGCGGGTGTTGCCGTACATCGACTCGTAGACGATGAGCGCGTGCATCGTCACCTCCTTCGGTCCCGTCCATCTTCGGCCGGGCGGAGGAGGCGCGCGTCGGGGCGGGCGCGGACTCGCCCTCCGTAATTCGCCGAGAGTCAGGCGGCGGGCAGGCCGAGCGCGTCGGCCACCGCCGCGAGATCGTCGGCGTGCATGTCGACCTCGCCGGCTGCGGGCGTGAACGTCCCGCCCTTCCCCGTCCGCACGAGGCACGTCGCCATCCCCAGGGCGGCGGCCGGGCGGAGGTCCGACTCGAGGTCGTCGCCGACCATCATCGCCTCGGCGGGATCGGCGCCCGCGAGCGCGCACGCGGTCGCGAAGATGGCCGGCGACGGCTTGCCGATGACGGTCGCCTCGACACCGGCGGCGTACTCCAGGCCGGCGACGAACATGCCCGCGTCGAGGGCCGGGCCGGCCCGCGTCGTCCACCAGCGGTTGCGCTGCATCGCCACCAGCGCCGCGCCGCGCATGAGCGCGGCGAACACCTCGTTCAGCGCCGCATACGTCCAGCGGCCGTCGGGACCGCCGAGCACGATCGTGTCCGCGTCGGCTGGCCGGTCGACGAGATCGAGCCCGGCGAACTCCTCGAGCACACCGGGCTCGGCGAGGGCGAACACGCGGGGCGCGGGCGCGGCGTTTCGCAGATGCTCGGCGGTCGCCGAGGCCGACGTGACGATCCGCTCCGCCGGCACGGGCATGCCCAGCCCGGCCAGCCGCCCTGCGATCTCGGCGCGGGTACGGCCCGTCGTGTTCGTGAGGACGGCGATCTCGAGGCCGGCGGCCGCGAACCGCTGCACCGCCTCGGCGCTTCCGGGGAGCGCGGCCCAGTCGACGTGCAGGACGCCCTCCATGTCCAGGACGAGCGCCCCTGGGGGCGTGCGCGGATCGGCCATCGCCGCCGAGTCTACGCGGCGGTCTCGGGCTCAGCCGTCGCCGAAGCGCGCGGAGAGCGCGTAGCGCATCAGGACCACGTCGCCGATCTGCTGGACCTCGGCCAGCCGCGCCCGCCGGGCGGGGTTCCAGGGGAAGGTGCCGTCGCGGACGAACCGGGGCGCGTCGGAGTCGCCGACGAAGACGGGCGCGACGACCAGCTGCAGCTCGTCGACGAGGTCGGCGGTCAGGAACTGCGTGTGGACGGTGCCGCCGCCCTCGACCATCAGCCGCTCGACGCCGCGGGCGGAGAGGTCGGCGCTCAGCCGCCGCATCTCGACGCCGTCGCCGCCGTCGATGACGGTCGCGACCTCTCCCAGCCGGGCGCGGGCGTCGCCGACGCGCGGGCTGGCGCAGTAGACGAGCTTCTCGGCCTCGCCGGCGGTGAAGAAGTCGGCCCGCGCGTCGAGGTGCGCGCGGCGGGTCACGGTCACCTTCGCCGGCGACGGCGGCAGCCCGTGGGCCGCCCGCCGCTCGCGCAGCCGCTGCGAGCGCACGAGCAAGCGCGGGTTGTCGATCCGCACCGTTGCCGCGCCGACGAGAATCGCGTCGCAGGACGCGCGCACGGCGTCGACGCGGTCGAAGTCGTCGCCGTTCGAGAGCAGCAGCCGCGACGCGGCGCCGGCGATATAGCCGTCGATCGACATGCTGCACGAGAGCAGCGTGTACGGGCGGTCAGGCATCGGCGACTCCGTCGGTCTTGGCGCCGGCGACGAGGGCGCGCAGCGGCGGCTCGAACCGCCCGCCGAGCAGCACGAGCGCGCCCGGAAGGGCGGCGACGAGCACCATCACCCCGTAGACGACGGCGGTGGCGACGCCCTGGCCCGCACCCAGGCCGGCCGCGCCGAACACCCACGCCGTCGCGCCCTCGCGGGGGCCCCAGCCGGCGATCCCGGGGACGACCATCCCGAGCATGGCGAGCAGGGCCAGCGGCAGCATCCGGGCCGGTGGCGCCGAGACGCCGGCCGCCCGCGCGGCCACGAGGAACGTGAGCGCGTGGCCGATCACGACGAGCGCCGACGTCAGCGCGACGACCGGGAGCGCTCCCCGGGCGAGCAGCCCCGCGCGCACGTCGCGGGCGATGCCGCGGCGGGCCCGCGCCCACCACGACCGGCGGCGCGGCCGGGCCCGCTCGAGCAGCAGCCCCACGCCGATTGTCGCTCCGGCGACGCCAATTGCGATGGGGACGACGAACGTTCGCACCGGCGACGGCAGGGCGAGCAGGACGGCGAGCGTGAGCAGCGCCTGGACGACCTGTCCGGCGGTGCGCTCCCAGGCGACCGCGCGCAGGCCGCGGCCGACGTCGCCGGCATCGCGGCCGTGGCGGACGCCGCGGTGCACGTCGCCGACGACCCCGCCGGGCAGCGTCAGGTTGAGGAAGATCGAGCGGTAGTAGGCGGCCACGGCCGCGGGCAGCGAGAGCTCGATGCCGAGGCCGCGCGCGACGACCGTCCAGCGCCAGGCGCAGCAGACCGTGGTGACGAGGCCGATACCGAGTCCGACCGCGAGCACGCGGGCGTCGACGGCGCCGATGCCGTCGCGGAACGGGCCGGTGCCGAGCCGCCAGACGATCGCCGCAAGCACGGCGGCGGCGCCCCAGAGTCGCACCCGGCGCCAGGCCCGCAGGCTCATGCCGCCTCCCGATCGCGGGGCAGGGCGAGCAGATCGGCGTGGCCGACCGTCACGGCCAGCCGCCCCACCTGTGCCGCGGCCAGGCGGCCGTGCGCGTACGAACCGATCTCGTCGGCGAGCTCCGGCTCCTGCTCGCACGCCGCCGCGATCCAGCCGCGGAGCCACGCCGCCGCGAGCCCGGCCTCGGCGGCGCCGAGCCGCCAGGCGCTGCGCCTGACGAGCACCCGGCTTCCGGCCGCCGAGAGCTCTGCGACGGCTGCGGCGACGGCGTCGGGGCCGAGCAGGCGGCCGCGGCCCGTCATCCGCCGCTGGTGTGCGTCGAACGCGGCCGCCACCCGGGCGTCCAGCAGATCCGCCGGTGCCAGCTCGACGTGGCCGGCCACGGAGAGCGTCAGCAGGAGCGGGCACTTGGCGGCGAGGCAGACGTCGAGGAGGTCGTCGAGCTCGTCACGGGTGAGCAGGTCGAGCAGCGCAGAGGCGGTGATGAGCCCGGTCCCGCCCAGGTCGTCCGCGGTGAGCCGGGTGATGTCGGAGCAGCGCGTCTCGACGTCGACCGGCGCCCCGTCCGCCGCGGGCGCCGGGCAGCGGGCGGCGGCCACGTCGAGCAGGTCGGCGTCGCGGTCGTGCAGCACCCAGTGCTGCCGGCCGGGGAGCAGCGGCGCGAGCCACCTGCCCATCGCGCCCGTGCCGCAGGCGAGGTCGTGGATCACCTGCACGCCGCTCGCCGGAAGGTGGCGTCCGAGCTCGCCGACGAGCTCGCGGGAGCGGGCAGCGGCATCGGCGCCCTCGCGCAGGTCGAGCCATTCGGTGCTGACGCGGATCGTCTCGACGCTCACGGGGCGGCTCCCTGGAGGACGGCCGCAAGCGTCGACGTCGTGGCCGACCACGGCTCGAGCGCCGCGCGCCGCTCCTGGGCCGCGCGGCGCCACCTGTGCCGCAGGTCGGCATCGCCGAGCCAGGCGCGAAGCGCGGCGCCGAGCCCGGCCGGGTCGTCGGGCGGCACGAGTGCGCCCGGCCGCGAGCCGTCGCCGGCGTGGCCGAGGGCCTCGGGCACGCCGCCCACGTCGGCTGCGATCACGGGCAGGCCGCGGGCGAGCGCCTCGGTGACGACCATGCCGTACGTCTCGCCGCGCGAGGCGAGCACCAGCAGGTCGGCGGCGGCGTAGCTGCGGTCGAGCTCGGCGCCCGCCCCCGGCCCCGGGAACGACAGGCGCTGCCCGAGCCCGAGATCGGCGCTGCGCAGCCGCAGCCGCCGGGCGTATGCGGGGTCGCGGTCGAGGCTGCCGACGCAGCGGCAATGCCAGCGCAGCTCCGGCATCGTCGAGAGCGCGTCGAGCAGCACGTCGTGGCCCTTCCCGGGCGTCACGGCGGCGACGCACAGGAGCGCGCCCGCAGTGGCCGTGCCCGGCGCCAGGTCGGCGGCATCGACACCCGGCTCGGCGACCCGCACCCGCTCCGCCGCCAGGCCGTACAACGCGAGCAGCGTGCGCCGCGCCCACTCGCTCGTCGTCACGACGGCCCTCGCGCTCGAGAGCACGGCGCCCTCCCGCTCGCGCGCGACGGCCTCCGCCTGGCGCCGGCCGAGCGGCATGTGGACGAGCGCGACCAGGCGCAGGCGCTGCGCCTGGGGCACGAGCACCTCGGGCGCGGTCGACGCGACCAGGCCGTCGAGCAGCACGAGGGCATCGTCGGGGATCCGGCCCACGACGTCCGCCAGGAGGGCGTGTGCCGCTGCGTTGGGATGCGGCCACGACCCGGGCACGGCATGCACCACGACCGGCCAGCCCTGCGCCGCGAGGCCCTCGCACACCCGCCGGTCGTAGGTGTTGCCGCCGCTCGGCCGGGCCGGGTCGTCGTAGCCGCCGGGAACGATGACGTGCACGTCCCTCATAGCGGCCGCTCGTAGCTCGCCCAGGCGACATGCGACTCGTGCAAGGTGATGACGAGGCTGTCGAGACCGCCGGCGCCCGCGCCCAGCGCGCCGTCGTGCACCCGTTCGGCGAGCCGGTCGGCGATCACCCGCGCGAGCACCTCCGTCGTCGTGTTCTCGCCCGCGAGGCCGGGCTCGGCGTCGAGGTTCCGGTAGGTCAGCCCCTCGACGACGGCATGGAGCTCCGCGGCCGCCCGGCCGATGTCGACGACGATCCCGTTCTCGTCGAGGGCCGCCCGGCGGAAGGTGGCGTCGATCACGTAGGTCGCGCCGTGGAGACCCTGGGCCGGCCCGAACACCTCGCCGCGGAGGCTGTGCGCGATCATCATGTGGTCGCGGACGGTCACGCTGTACACGGCGCGGCTCCGTCGTAGGTGATGGTGTGGCACAGCGCCGGCAGGTTCCCCGCCGCCAGCCGGGCCATGACGTCGGGCAGCTCGGCGAACGGCGAGGCGCCCGTGATGAGGGCGTCGAACGCGGGGTCGCGCAGCAGGTCGAGCGCGAGCGCCAGCCGGGCGGCCGTCGTGCGCCGCGCGCGCCGGGCGGGGGAGACGGCGCCGACCTGGCTCGAGCGGATGCGGAGCCGGTCGGTATGGAAGGCGCCGCCGAGCGACAGGGTGACCTCCTTCTCGCCGTACCAGCTGAGGTCGATCACGGTGCCCTCGGGCGCGAGCAGCTCGAGCGAGCGCTGCAGGCCCGCGGCCGTCGCGCTCGTGTGGAAGACGAGCTCGCGGCTGCCGGCGGCGTCGGCGGGCAGCGCGAATCCCGCACCGAGCGCGCCGGCGACGGCGCCGCGGGCGGCATCGACGTCGACGAGCGTGACCTCCACGCCGGGGATCCGGCCCAGCAGGCGGGCGACGCAGCACCCGAGCATCCCGGCGCCGACGACGGCGACGCGGTCGCCGACCATCGGCGCGGCGTCCCAGAGCGCGTTCACGGCCGTCTCGACGGTGCCGGCGAGGACGGCGCGCTCGGGCGGCACGTCCTCGGGAACGACGGACACGGAGGCGGCCGGGACGACGTAGGCGGTCTGGTGCGGGTAGAGGCAGAAGACGGTGCGGCCGCGCAGGCTGCGCGGGCCTTCCTCGACGGCGCCGACGCTCAGGTAGCCGTACTTGACCGGAGCCGGGAACTCCCCCTCCTGGAATGGCGCCCGCATCGTCGCGTACTGCTCGGGCGGCACGCCGCCGCGGAACACGCGCAGCTCGGTGCCCCGGCTGACGCCCGAGCGGACGGTGCGCACGAGGACGTCGTCGTCGCCGGGCCGCGGCAGCGGGGCCGGCCGGATCTCCCCGCAGCCGGGGCTCCGCAGCCAGAACGCGTGTGCCATCTCGTGTTCCTGTGCCATCGGTTCGCGCGCTTCGATCACGATGCAGCTCTCCGCGAGTACGCGCGTCCGACGCGGGTGGATTCGCCCCGGGGGGGCGCCGGGAGGCGCCAGCCGGGCCAGCCGCGATGGCGCTGAAACGGGATCTCGAACACGGCCGCGAAGCCGCGCGCGAAGAGGATCGCGAGCGGCACGATCAGCGCCACCGCGAGCAGGAACGACGGCGCGCCGTGGCCGACGCGGCCGGCCACGACCTTCTCGTACACGACGACCACGATCGGCCCGTGAACCAGGTAGAGGCTGTACGACGAGAGGCCGAGGCTTCGGATCGGTCGCGAGTCGAGCGCGCGCAGGAGCGGCGCCGGCCGGCCGGTGACGAGCGCCGCCAGCAGGCAGGCGATGGCCGGCCCGAGGGCGAGATCGACCCAGTAGAGCCGGTCGAGCGTCCACACCGAGCCCCGCCACGCGATCGTCGCCAGCACCGGCGTCGCGGCGGCGAGCGCGATCCAGGCCCACGGCCACGACCGCCGCCGCTCGCTCGCGATCACGATCCCGCCGGCCAGGACGCCGACGGCGAAGAGCGCCGCCAGGTCGGGCGCCGACTGGATCACGAACGTGTCGATCCCGGCGACGTGCGGGCCGACGATGCCGATCGCGGCGACGACGGCCGTGACGGCGGCGACCATCGCGATCGCGCCGCGGCGGCGCACGAGCAGGAGCAGCAGCGGGAAGAGCAGGTAGAGCTGCGCCTCGACGGCAATCGACCAGAACGCGCGGTTGGGGGTGGGCGCGGCGACGATGTTCTGGACGAGGAGGCCGTTCACGAGCACCGACCAGACGTCGGGGGCGCCCTCGCCGGGCGGCGGGACGATCAGCCAGGCCACGAGGAGGCTGAAGACGAGCGCGGCCCAGTACGGCGGCAGGATCCGCCAGGCCCGCCGCCGCGCGAACCGCGACAGCGCGTCGAGGCGCCAGCCGTTGCGGGCCGGCGCCAGCGTCAGCGACAGGCCGGAGAGGACGATGAAGACGACGACCGCGAAGCGCCCGTAGATGAACCAGGCGGCCCAGAACGGCGCCGTGTCGGCCGGGTAGCCGGGGAACGCGCGCAGGAAGATGTGGTTGACGACGACGTAGAGCGCGGCCAGGCCGCGCACGCCGTCCAGACCTGCGATCCGTCTTCCTGCCTGACCTGCCGGGCGCATCGTCATCGGAAGGCTACGGGGTCGTGGGGCGGGAGCCGAATGCCCCGAGGAAGCGGTTGCGGAAGGCGCTCATGCGCCAGACCGGCCCGTGCGAGCTCGGGCGCATGCCGCTCGCCCAGCCCCAGGGCGCGATCTGCCGGAACACCGACGGGTCGTGGGCGATGATCGAGATGGGCACGTCGTGGTCGACGCCGTAGCCGGAGACGACGTGGGCGGGCTGGTGGTCGCCCAGCACGACGACGACGAGGTTCTTGCGGCCGTAGTTCTCGATGTACGAGAAGAGCGCCTGAAGCGAGTACACGATCGAGTGCCCGTAGCCCTCGCCGGCATCGTTCGATCCGGTCGTGTCGACGGGGAGCGTCTTGTAGATGGAGCCGTCGCCGACCTCGCTCCAGCTGATCAGCGGCGGGATGCGCGTCCACGGCTCGTGGCTCGACACGGTGTCGATCTCGGCGAACAGGGGCTTGCGATGGCGCTTCGCCAGCTCGAGCCGCTGGAGCGCCAGATACGTGTACTGGTCGGGCATCGAGGCGTACGCGTAGGTCGGCCCGTGATAGCCGACGTTCAGGCGGTTGTAGATCTTGTCGAAGTGGTAGAACGACTTCCCGTCGCTCCAGGGACGGTCGTCCGACGGGATGTCGTCGACGATCCGCCAGCCGGCCCGCTTGAACGCGTCGCCGAGCGTGAAGCGGTTGCTCGCCATCAGCTCGTCGTAGCGGCCCTGGTTGTCGACCCACGACCCGGACTGGAGCGTGGAGTGGGCCAGCCAGCTGGTGCCGCCGAAGGTCGGCGAGGTGAGCCAGCCGCTGGCGGACGAGAACCCGGCGGCGCGCAGCTGGCGGGTGCCGGCGGCCAGGGTGGCGTCCACCTGGGGCGAGAACGACGAGCCCTGGACGGCGACCTTGCCGTAGCTCTCGTCGAAGACGACGAGCACGTCCTTGCCGCTGAGGCGGGTCAGCAGCCGGCTAGCGGGCGTGTGGGCGTAGCGGTCATGGTGGATCGCGGCGGCGTAGCGGGCGCCGTCCTGGAGGCCCGCCTCGACCGCGCGCACCTCGTGGACCGCCAGCTCGGCGGCGCTGGTCGAGGCGATCGGCTCGCCGGCCAGCTGCGCCCCCACCAGCCAGCACAGCGCCCAGACGACGCCGAGGGCGGCGATCGCCCGCGTGGAGATGCTGCGATGGCCGGATGCGACCCGGGTGACGCGTAGCACCGCCAGCGTGGGCAGGACGAGCGCAGCGATCACGACGACCACGACGCCGGCGACGACCAGGTCGGCGCGGGTGCGGCCGATCGACGCGCGGAGCGTCTCGATCCCGATCGACGTGTAGCGCCAGTCCTCCACCGGGTTGAACGGCCGGTCGAAGGCGGTGAAGAAGCCGACATCGAGCAGCTTCAGGACGACCAGCGCGCCCAGCAGCGGGCCGACGATCCAGGCCAGCACGCGGCGGGCGTTGCGGGGCAGGACGAGCGCGAGCGCGATGACGATCAGGCCCTCGAGCGGCACGCGGGCGAACGCATCGAAGCCGATGTCGTTGGGCCGGTTGGGAGCGACGAGCGCGCCCCAGACGACCACGACGGCCGCGACCGTGAACGCGATGCCGATCGCCCGGCGGCCCCGGCGGCGAGGGGCGGGCTGCGACCCGGGTGCCGGGGCCGTCGCGCCGCTGCGCCTGCGCCGCCAGAGCCAGAATACGTCCCGGCCGAACGACTCGGCCAGCATCGCCAGCGCGACTGCCAGTGCGGCCTGGACGAGCACGAGCGGCAGGACGTCTGCCGCCGCGACGGCGAGCACGATGCCCTGGGTCGCGGCGACGGTCTTGCGCCAGTCGCGCAGCGGCAGCCGCGCCCGCATCCAGGGGAGCGCCCAGCCGGCCGCGAGGAAGGCGTAGCGCGCGGCGCCGATCGTGAGCACCCAGGCGCCGGCGATGGGGGCGACGTACACGCTCAGCGCCAGGATCAGGAACGCGTCGACCTCGCCGTCGAGGCGGGCGCCGAGCTCGGACACGGTGCCGGTGCGGCGGGCCACCTCGCCGTCGACGTAGTCGAGGGCCAGCGCGACGACGGCGAGCCCGACGAGCAGGGCGACGGGCACCGGGCGGACGAAGGAGTCGGCCGCGAGCGCGGCGACGCCGAGCGCGAGCGTGGCCCGGGCAAGCGTGACCCACCCGGCCGGGCCGAGCCGTTCGGTCGGGTCGCGGATCAGCCCGTGGGCGAGCGTCACGTCGACCAGGGCGGCCGATGCCAGCCCGGCCACCCAGCCGGCCGGGCCGAGCCCGACCGTTGCCGTGAGAGCCGTGAGCAGGAGCACCTGGCCTACCAGGCCGCTCACCGGGCCGGTCGGAACCGCCCGCAGCGTCCCCCCGTACTCTCTCATTCAAGGTGGAACTACTGATTGCGCGGGAAATCGGATCGGCGGCCTTCGCTCCGGGCGAGTACGTCGGGCAGCAGAGCTTCATGCGTGCGACCGAGATTCGCGAGCTGGCGGATCGGGCCGGGATCGGACCGGGCGTCTCGGTCCTCGACGTGTGCTGCGGGGTGGCCGGGCCGGGCCGGTTCATCACCCGCGAGCTGGGCTGCGACTACCTCGGCGTCGATGCGAGCGCGCGCGCGATCGAGATCGCGTCGGCCCGCGCCTGTGGCCTTCCGTGCCGGTTCGAGGTGGCGCAGGTGCCGCCGCTGCCCGCGGGCCGCTTCGACGTCGTGCTCCTGCTCGAGACGATGCTCGCCTTCCGGGACAAGGCGGCCTTGCTCGCGGCAGTTGCGGCGGCGCTGGTTCCCGGCGGCCGGTTCGCCTTCACGCTCGAGGAGGGCGGGCCGCTGACGGCGAAGGAGCGCGCGGCGATGCCGAACGCCGACACGGTCTGGCCGACCCCGGTCGACGAGATGGTGCGCCTGCTCGAGGCCGCCGGCCTGCGCGTCACCTGGCGGGCCGACCTGAGCGCCTCCCACCGCGCGACCGCCGAGGCGCTGACCGCCGCCTACGCGGCCGGCGGCGCGGCGATCGCGGCCCAGGTCGGCCGCCAGGGCCTGGACGACCTGCTCACCTCCCACCGCCTCTGGAGCTCCTGGCTCGCCTCCGGCCGTGTCCGCAAGCTCGCCCTGGTCGCCCAAGCGGGGTCAGACCCCGAACGGTACGCGTGACACTTCCGTGACGGAAACGTTCGGGGTCTGACCCCGCTTGACATGCAGCCATATGGCTGCCTAATATATGCAGCCGGATGGCTGCATATCCCGACATGGACGACGCCTTCCGGGCGCTTGCCGACCCCGGTCGCCGGAGGCTCCTGGACAGCCTGAACGTCCGCAACGGCCAGACGCTCCGTGAGCTCTGCGCGGAGCTGGACATGGCCCGGCAGTCCGTCAGCAAGCACCTCGCCGTGCTCGAGGCCGCGGACCTCGTCACGACTCTCCGCCGCGGCCGGGAGAAGCTGCACTACCTGAACGCGGCGCCCATCCACGAGATCGGGCAGCGCTGGATCACGCAGTACGACCGCGGTCGCGTCCACGCGCTGTCCGACCTGAAACGCGCACTCGAGGAGACGACCCCAATGGACAAGCCGACGTTCGTCTACACCACCTACGTCAGCACCACGCCCGAGCGCCTCTGGCAGGCGCTCACCGACCCCGCCTTCACGGGCCGCTACTGGGGGGCGACGTTCGCCACGGACTGGCGCAAGGGCTCGCCGATGACGTGGGACATGCTCGGCCTGCGGTTCGAGAGCCCCGAGCAGGTCGTCCTGGAATCCGACCCGCCCCGCCGCCTCTCCTACAGCTGGCACACGTTCACGCCGGAGCTGATGGCGTCGCTCGACCTGAGCGAGGAGGCGGCGGCGCGGCTGGCGGCGGAGTCACGCTCGAAGGTGACCTTCGACATCGAGCAGCTCGGCGACGTCTGCAAGCTCACGGTGGTCCACGACGGGTTCGACGAGGGCAGCACGGCCGCCTCGATGGTCTCGCTCGGCTGGCCGCGGATCCTCTCCGACCTGAAGACCCTGCTCGAGACCGGCGAGACGATGCCCCGCGTCGCCGAAGGCCCGATCGCCGAGCGGCTGCGGCTGGGGGGCAAGGGGTGATCCGGGCCGAGCCGGTCACCGCGGCCGCGGCCGGCGGGACGCTCCTGCCGGCAGCGGCGGCATGGCGATTGCGATGCGCCGGATTCGCGGCGGTCTGGGTGCCGATGATGGCGGCGATGATGCTCCCCGGCGCGCTGCCCGCGGTCGTTCGGCGTGCGCGGGCCGGCGGCTTCCGGGCTCGGCCGCGGGCTCTGGTGCGTCGGCTCGAGCGCCGGCCTGATAGGCCATCCTGTTCGCGCTGCGCGCCATGAGCGTGCTCTGGATGGGCGTCGTCACGGCCCTGGTGCTCGTCCTGAAGCTTCTGCCGCCGAGATCCACAAACGCAACCGAAGGAGCACGATGATGACAACACATGCGACAGGGACGCGCGAGCAGTGGCTGGCCGCGAGGGTCGACCTGCTCGACGCGGAGAAGGAGCACACCCGCCGCGGCGACGAGCTGGCGCGGCGCCGGCGCGAGCTGCCCTGGGTGGCGGTGGAGCGCGACTACGTCTTCCAGACCGAGGACGGTGAGGCGTCGCTGGCCGACCTGTTCAGAGGCCGGTCGCAGCTGCTCGTCTACCACTTCATGTTCGGGCCGGAGTACAGCGCCGGCTGCCCCGCCTGCTCGGCGATCGCCGACGGCTTCAACGGCCTCGAGGCCCACCTGGCGGCTCACGACGTGATGCTCTGGGCGGTCTCGCGCGCGCCGATCGAGAAGCTCGCGGACTACAGGCGGCGGATGGGGTGGACCTTTCCATGGGCCTCGTCGTCCGACACCGCGTTCAACTTCGACTTCCACACCTCGCTCAGCCGCGACGAGGAGCGCTCGGGCGCCTTCGAGTACAACTTCCGCACCGCTCAGGTGTGGTCGCCGCCGGAGGACGCCCGCGAGCCCTTCGACAGGTGGGCCGCGGTGTCCGGCACCGACTGGGCGACCTATACGCGCGAGCGGCCCGGGATGAGCGCCTTCGCGCTCGAGGGCGGCGTCGTCTACCACACCTACTCGGCGTACTCGCGCGGCCTGGACGGCCTCTGGGGCATGTACCAGTGGCTCGACCGGGCACCGCGCGGCCGCAACGAGACGCGCGGCCCCGGCGACCCGCTGAACTGGTTCCGCCGCCACGACGAGTACGAGCTCGTCTAGCGCGGAGGGGCAGCCCTCGTTCGGCGGGGGCTGCCCCCAGGCGCGTCTAGCGTGCCGCGTGCGGCACGACGTTCAGGTTCAGGTGGAAGAGGTTGTCCGGGTCGTAGCGCCGCTTCGTCCGGGCCAGCCGCTCGAGCGTCGCGGGCGGGTAGGCGCGGCGGACGCCGTCCTGGCCCTCGTCGCCGACGAACCCGAGGTAGGCCCGCTCGGGGGCGCCGTCCGCAAGCGCCGTCGCCAGCTCCGCCGCCCACGCGTCGTGCTCCGGGCCCGTCTCGGCACGAGGATCCATGGCTGCGATGTTCACCATGAGCCTCGCTCCGCGATGGCCGAACGCGGTTGCGTCGTCGGCGACGCGCGCCATCGCACCGCCGAGCACGCGCACCTGAACGGCCGCGATCGCGGCGGTCGCCGTCTCGAGGTGCGCGAGGATCGTCTCCGCCGCCTCGGTCGAGAGCTCGTCGACGAGCATGTTCGTCCCCGCCGCATACGCGGGCGCGGGGCCTTCCGCCCCGGCGTACATCTCGGGGTAGCGGATGGGCCGCACCATGTCGGCGAGCGGCGTTGCCAGCGCCCGGATCGGCGCCATCGCCTTCGCGCCGGCCTCGGCATCGCCCGCGTAGACCATCTGGATCATCACCATGGGCTTGCCGTGCTGCTCCGCGGGGATGAAGGGCAGCGGAGGCGCCTTCAGGACGTTCGCGATGAGGGAGAGGTCCTCGTCGGCCGCGTCCGCCGCCGCGACCAGCCCGGTGATCACGCCGGGGCTGGCGGGGAGCAGCAGCATCCCGCCGATGACCTGGTCGACCGCGTGCAGCCGCAGCTTCAGCCGGGTCACGACCCCGAAGTTGCCGCCGCCGCCGCGGAGCGCCCAGAAGAGCTCGGGGTGCGACTGCTCGTCGGCCCGCAGCAGCTCGCCGTCGGCGGTCACCACCTCGGCCGCGAGCACGTCGTCGATCGTCAGCCCCGTCTTGCGGACGAGGTAGCCGATGCCTCCGCCGAGCGTGATCCCGCCGAGGCCGACGCTGGCCGTGTCGCCCAGGCCCGTCGTGAGGCCGTGGGCACTGGTCCGGGCGGTGTAGCCGCCGGCCGTGACCCCGGTCTGCGCCCATGCCGTGCGGTCGTCCGGATCGACCTCGACCGCGTTCATCGCCGAGAGGTCTATGACGATGCCGCCGTCGGACGTGCCGTGCCCGGCGCGGCTGTGCCCGCCGCTGCGTACGGCGAGCTCGGCGCCGGTCTCCCGTGCCAGGCCGACGACGCGGGCGACGTCGGCCGCGTCGGTGACGCGGACGATGGCCGCCGGCCTTCGGTCGAAGCCGGTGAAGAAGACCCGGCGCACGTCGTCGTAGCGGGGGTCGTCCGCCCCGATCACCTTCCCGTTCAGGGCGGCGCGCAGGGTGGAGATGTGGTTGCTGAGCGTGTCTCGCATGTGTCCTCCTTGGTTCAAGCCGGAGGCTGCCCGGAGGGCGGCAGCGCCGCCATCGGGCGAGCCCTCGTCTCGACGTGCGGTCAGCCGCACGCGTCGTCACTACGACCGACGAGGGCGCGAGAGTGTGACAGGGCGGCCGGCCCCAGGCCGCGGCGGGGCCTTGATCGGCTGCCCTGCGGCGGTATCTTTGGCTCGTGAGCACGATCGCCGCCCCGCGTCCGGCGAGCCCAGCGCCGGTCTCGTACCTGAACGCGTGGTGGGCGGTCGTCCAGTCCATGCTCGTCGGGTTGATCATCCTCACCCTGACCGGGCTCGTGTTGATGTTGGTCGGTGCCGCAGTCGGCCTCCCGCTCGGAGTACCGGGGAGCGGCTGGACGCCGGTCGGAGGGCCGTCGGCCCTGTTCGCGTGGCCGTTCGATCCGAGCCTCCTGTGGTTCCGGCTGGTCGACCTGCTCGCGCTCGCGACGGTCGTGCTGTGGCTCGGTCGTCGCCTGCGCGACCGGTTCCTCGTGATCGACGTCCGGCTGCGGCTCGCCGACACGGTGCTGGCCGTCGCCGGCCTCCTCGCGATCACCGCGATCTCGCACTCGGCCGGAGCGGTCGCGGTGTTCGTGATCGCGGGCCTGCTCCGCCGCGCGGGAATCACGGCGGCGGTGGCCGGTGAGCGGCGCCGCTTCGGACGCTGGATCGCGGCCGTCTGGGCCGTCGCCATCGTGGGCAGCCTGGTGGCGATCAACCTCGTCCCGGTCGGCGAGGAGTCGGGCGCGTCGTGCTCGGTCAGCGGCGGCTCGGCGCAGCCGGCGCCGGGAACGACGTTCGGGAACGGCGAGGGTGCCATCCCGTACGCGTTCCGCCACGACGGCACGTTCACCGCGTGCGCGATGACGCAGAACCGGGCGTGGTTCACCGACGCGACCGTCCAGGGCATCGACGTCGGTCAGCTGCCGGCTGCGCCGTGGCGGGTCACGCTGGTGCGCAACGACGGGGTGGGTTTCCGGCCCATCTCACCGGTCCGCCTCACCCCGCACAGCACCCACATGACGTTCGTGCTCGTGCGGTTCACGTCGTGCCGTCCGGCGATGAGCGGCCGCACGTTCACGCTCGCCACCCTGCCGCTGCGGGTGCACGCCTACGGGCGGACGCAGACCGATCCCGTGCCGCTCTCGCAGCCGGTGCGGACGAGCTGCCCCTAGCCCCGGTGAGTGTGCAACGGCCCGCGCAGGATGCAGCGCGGATCGTGGTAGCTGGCGAGCTTGGTCAGCAGGGCGTGCAGCGTCTCGTGCTCCTTGGCGCTCAGCGGGGCGAGGAACTCGTCCTCGAGGCGTTGCACGATCGCGCGTAGCTCGACGAGCTTCGAGCGGCCCGCAGGCGTCAGCTTTACCACGTGACGGCGGCGATCGCCGGGATCGCGCTTGCGGATGACGAGCTCGCGCTCCTCCAGCTCGTCCAGAAGCCGCACGATCAGGCTCCGGTCGTAGCCGAGCGCGTCGGCGATCTGGGCCTGCGTCTCGCGCGGATCCTCGTCGAGCAGAGCCAGCACGGCGTAGTGCAGCGATGCCAGTCCGGAACCCTCGAACGCCGCGTGGGAGCGGTCCTTGGCGGTGAACCCGAGGCGCTTGAGCAGAAACATGTCGCTCGCAAGCAGTTCCTTGGGAGGGCCCGGGAGCGCTCCAGGAGCCGAGATCTGGGTGTCGGTGGCGTTCATGCTCAGCAAAGTGTAGCGCATCCGATTGTTTTGTTGTGGTATCGTAGGCGTCATCAACGATCTTGGGAGTAAATGAATGCTGTTGTCATCGATCACACAAGGTTCGCCCCCGCGCAAGGGGCTGGCCCTGGCGGCGGTCGTGGCGGCGCAGTTCATGGTTGTGCTGGATATCGCCATCGTGAATGTCGCGCTGCCCGCGATCAAGAGCGATCTGCACTTTGCCCAGGCAAACCTCCAGTGGGTGATCAGCGCGTACGCGATCCTCTTCGGCGGGGTGCTGCTCCTGGGCGGACGGCTGGCCGACGTGTTCGGTCGCCGGCGCGTCTTCATGGCCGGGCTCGCGATCTTCTCGATCAGCTCGCTCCTGTGCGGGGTGTCCTGGTCCGAAGCCTCGCTGATCGCGTTCCGCGCCATGCAGGGGCTCGGCGGCGCGTTGTTCGCCCCGGCGGGCCTCTCCATTCTCATGACGACCTTCGCCGAGGGCCGTGAGCGCAACCGCGCGCTCGGCATCTGGGGCGCGGCCTCGGGCTCGGGCGGGGCGGCGGGCGTGCTGCTCGGCGGCTTCCTCACCTCGTACCTGAGCTGGTCATGGGTGTTCTTCATCAACGTGCCCGTCGGGATCGCCGTGATCGCGGCCGCGCCGATCGTGCTCGGCGAGAGCCGCGGGCAGGAGCACCGCCACTTCGACGTCGCCGGCGCGACCACCGTCACGTCCGGCGTGATGCTGCTCGTCTACGCGATGACGCGGGCCACCCAGGACGGCTGGGGCAGCCTCGCCACGGTGTCGCTGCTCGGCGCCTCGGCCGTGCTGCTCGCGGCGTTCCTCGTCATCGAGATGCGTTCGCCGGCGCCGCTGCTGCCGATGCGCATCTTCCGCAACCGGATGGTCTCGGGCGCGAATGCCACCGCCGCGATGATCGGCGCGATCGCGTTCTCGGAGTTCTTCCTGCTGACGCTCTACATGCAGCAGGTGCTGGGCTACTCCGCGATCGAGACCGGCGTCGCGTTCGTGGCCGTCACGTTCACGATCATCGTGTTCTCGAACGTGGCGCAGACGCTCGTCACCCGGCTCGGCGCGCGCGCGGTGCTCACGACCGGGCTCGCGCTCGACGCCGTCTCGCTCGCGCTCTTCACGCAGCTGCCGGTGCACGGGCACTACTTCTGGGACCTGTTCCCGGCGTTTCTGATCAGCGGCGTCGGCCTGGCGCTCTCGTTCGTGCCGGTGACCATCGCCGGCCTGCAGGGCGTCCAGCGCGCCGATGCCGGCATCGCCTCGGGCCTGATCAACACGAGCCGCCAGGTCGGCGGCGCCGTCGGACTCGCGGCGGTCACCACGATCGCGGCGTCCTACGCCGCCACCGGCTCCGGCGCGACCGGGCTCGCCCGGGTCGCGGCGATCGACGGCGGGCTCACCGATGGGTTCCAGGTCGCGTTCGCCGTGCTGACCGGCGCCGCGATCGCCGGCGCGCTGATCTCCGCAGTCATGCTCCGGCCGCACCCGGAGGGCGCCGAGGTCGAGTCGCTCACGTCGCCGTCCACCGCTCGCCTCGAGGAGGCTGCTTGATGACCATGGACACCCCCGGCCTCTCCGCGCCCGACGCAGTGCTCGACCCGCGGATCGACGACCTGCTCCTGCGCCTGCGCGGACTGGTGCTCGTCGGCGGGGTGCTGGTAGCGCGGGGCGCCTCGTCCGCCGAGGTCGAGGAGCACGCGCGGGAGGCGGATCGCGTCCGCGCCGAGCTGGCGCACCTGATCGGCGACGACCTCTCCGAGCTCGCCGCCTGAACCGCCCGCCCGCGAGCCCCGGCCCCTCACATGGGCCGGGGCTCGCGGCGTTAAGCGACGCGCGCGGCGGGGAGCTCCACCGTGACGCGCAGGCCGCCGGCATCGCGGGGGATCAGCGTCAGGGTGCCGTCGTGCGCCTGGGCGATGCTCTTGACGATCGCGAGGCCCAGGCCGACGCCGGCCTGATCGGTGCGTATCCGCTCGGTGCCGCGCTGGAACGGCTCGGCCAGCGTGGAAGCCAGCTGATGCTTGACCTGCTCGCCCGTGTTCTCGACGGTCAGGCTCACGGCTCTTGAGTGCAGGCTGGTCGTGACCCACACGGCGCCGTCCTGCGGCAGGTTGTGGACGATCGCGTTGTGCACGAGGTTCGTCGTCATCTGCAGCAGCAGCGCATGCGAGCCGATGGTGGGGGTCATGTCGCCGGAGGTCTCGATGGTGAGGCGCCGCTTCTCGGCCAGGGGCAGGAGCGTCTCGGCGGCTTCCTCGGCGACCAGCGAGAGGTCGACCCGGTCGCGGGCGAAGGAGCGCTGGTCGGCGCGGCTCAGCAGCAGGAGGGCCTCGCTCACGTTGATCGCGCGGGCGTTGACCGCGTAGAGGCGGGCGATCAGCTCACGGGCGTCGCGGTCGGGATCGTTGCGGGCCACGTCGAGCAGCGACTGGGTGATCGCGAGCGGCGTGCGCAGCTCGTGCGAGGCGTTGGCGGCGAACCGCTGCTGCTCGGCGACGTGGGCTTCGAGCCGCGCGAGCATGGTGTCGAAGGCGTCGGCCAGCTCGCGAAACTCGTCGTCACGGCCTTCCAGCGCGATCCGGTGGGAGAGCGAGCCGCTCGCCGCCCGGCGGGTGGCGTCGGTGATGCGCGTCAGCGGGGCGAGCATCCGGCCGGCGAGGAACCAGCCTCCCACGAGGCCGAGCACCAGCAGGAAGCCCATCACGCCGGCGGCGATCGGGGCGAAATCGCGGAGGAGGTCGGAGTGGCTGCGCACCAGGAAGAGCACCCCGGGATGCACGCCGCGCGAGAGGGCCAGATACATGACGGCGAGCAGCACGGCGCCGGCCAGCATGAGAAAGGCGGCGTAGCTGAGCGTGAGCTTGAGCCGGACGCTCAGGCCGGGCGCTCTATCCACGGGCGTCTTTCCGGCGCTCGGCGTCCGGTCCCGCGTCGATGCGGTACCCGACGCCGGCGACTGTGGCGACGATCCAGGGCTCGCCGAGCCGTTTGCGCAGCCCCGAGACGGTGATGCGGACGGCGTTCGTGAACGGGTCGGCGTTCTCGTCCCAGGCGCGCGCGAGGAGCTCCTCGGCGCTGACGACGCCGCCCTCGGCGGCGACGAGCACCTCGAGCACGGCGAACTGCTTGCGGGTCAGGGCGACGTAGCGGCCGTCGCGATAGACCTCGCGGCGGAAGGGGTCGAGCCGCAGGCCGGCGATCTCGCGCACGGGCGGCCTGCTGTACGCGCGCCTGCGATCGAGCGCCCGCAGCCGCAGCACGAGCTCTTGCAGCTCGAACGGCTTCGTCAGGTAGTCGTCGGCCCCGAGCTCGAACCCTGAGGCCTTGTCGTCGAGCCGGTCGGCGGCGGTGAGCATGAGGATCGGCATGCCGCTGCCCGAGGCGACGATGCGCTCGGCGATCTCGTCGCCGTCCGGCCCCGGGACGTCGCGGTCGAGGACGGCGATGTCGTAGGCATTCGCGCGCAGCAGCCCGAGCGCGGCGTGGCCGTCGCCGGCGATGTCCGCCGCGATCGCCTCCAGTCGGAGGCCGTCGCGGATGGCCTCTGCCATGTAGGGCTCGTCCTCGACGACCAGCACGCGCATGCCCCGATGATACGAGCCGCCGCATTTCGTCGGCATATGCGAAACCGCAAACGTGCCGGCAACGCCGCGCTTCGTTGAATGGCGGCATGAGAACCCTCAGCGTTGGCCTAATCGCCGTCATCGCGGCGATCGTCGTCCTCGACCACCAGTCGCCCTCACCCTCGGCCTCGCGGGCCGCATCGCCGCCCGCCGGCGTGCTCCGCACCGACCGCCGTCTGGCATCGGGCAAGGCATCCCGCGGCACCGACTTTCGCGCACACCGCCGAGCCGTGCCCCGCAACGTCTGGCCGGCGGACGGCCAGGCCGCGTTCGTCGAGACCGGGCAGT
Source organism: Gaiellales bacterium (assembly GCA_036273515.1). Lineage (GTDB taxonomy): Bacteria > Actinomycetota > Thermoleophilia > Gaiellales > JAICJC01 > JAICJC01. The sequence continues at coordinate 17,305 of DASUHM010000018.1, read as the reverse complement.
CGGCGATCCACGCCGGCCCCGACCAGCACCCGGCGCCGATCGCGAGCGTCGCGAAGGTGATGACGGCCTACGTCGTGCTCCGCGACCACCCGCTGCCGGCCGGCGAGGACGGCCCGGCGATCACGCTCACCGACGCCGACGTGGCCGACACCGACCTCCGGCGCGCGCGCGGCGAGTCGGTCGTCTCCGTCGCGGCGCGCGAGGAGCTGACCGAACGGCAGGCGCTCCTGGCGCTGCTGCTGCCGTCGGCGAACAACGTCGCGGCGGTTCTGGCGCGATGGGACGCCGGCTCGGTCGACCGGTTCGTCGACCGGATGAACGCCACCGCCCGGTCGCTCGAGATGACCCAAACCCGCTACACCGACCCAAGCGGCTTCGACGACGCCACCGTGTCGACCGCGGCCGACCAGGTGCGCATCGTCGTGGCCGCGATGCGCCTGCCGGCCTTCGCGGGCATCGTCGCCACCCCGACCGCGTGGCTGCCGGTCGCGGGCATCGTGCACAACACCAACGGCCTGCTCGGCCACGACGGCTTCGTCGGCGTCAAGACCGGCTCCGACGACGCCGCCGGCGGCTGCTTCGCCTTCCGCGCGATCCGGCGGATCGACCGCAGGGAGACGGCGATCACGGGCGTCGTGCTGGGTCAGCCGGGCGACGACAAGATCGGAGCGGGGCTCGTGGCGGCCGCGGCGATGGTCGACCGCATCGCGGGGCGGCGAATGCCGCAGTCACCGCCGGCTGCGTAGGGCGAACTCGGACCGTTGCTTCACCTGCTGCTTGATCAGGCGAGATCCGGCCACGATCTGGAAGCCGGTCGCGTCCGTCTCGGTGCCCTCGTCGCACGACGACGCGGTGAAGACGGGGAGCAGGAAGCAGAGCGCGACCGCGACGAACGGCGTGCAGCGAAGGAACCTCGGTGCGATCTCCCACGATTCCTGGCGCTGTCTGAGAACACGATCGCGTCCGGGTTACGCCTCCACGAGCGAGAGCCCTAGCTGCTACCGCGAAGGGCGCCGGCGATGATCGGGACGAGGAGCCGTTCGAGCTGCTTCTCGGATCTGGCTCCGAGCTCGGCGCTGACCGGCGCGAGGGCCAGCCAGTTCAGCATGCCGGCGGCGCAGCGTACGCGCAGGAGCAGTTCCTTCTCCTTGACCCCGGGCACGTTAGCCTTGAGCAGCCGAGCCGCGTCCGCACGAATGCCGACGAACCTGCCATCGAATCGATCCCAGCTCTGCGGAGGGTCGATCGCCGCCCGAGCGACGATGCGGAGCGATGCAAGATCTCGTCCGCCGGCCGCCAGGGCACGTACCATCGGCCGGGCGAAGGCCGCCGCGACTTCGTCGACGGTCGCCTCCGGGTCGAGGGCGTCGAGAGCCTCCTGCTGGGCGTCCAGGTAGCGGACGAGCGCATGAGCGACGGCGACGTCACAGAGGGACTTGAGCGAGCCGTAGTGGTAGCTGACCGCCGCGACGTTTGATCTTGACCCGGCTTGGTTGACGCCCTGATAGTTGGCGGCGTGCCGTCGATGAGAGGAGGTCAGCGTTGTGGGTCGACTGTCGAGGTGGTCGCCGGAGTTCCGGGAGGAGGCGGTGCGGGCGTACCGGTCGGGGCGGGACTCGATTCCGCAGGTGGCCAGGCGGATCGGGGTGCATCCGGAGACGTTCCGCAAGTGGGTTAGGCGGGCCGAGATCGACGCGGGTGAGCGGGAGGGTTACACCGCGGCGGAGCGGGAGGAGATCCGCCAGCTGCGTGCCAGGGTGCGCGGGTTGGAGGAGGAGAAGGTGATCCTCGAGAAGGCGGCCATCTATTTCGCGAGAGAGAGCGATCGGCTGTGAGGGCCTTGCGGACAGCCGGGTGAGTCGCAGGGGCGGCCAGAGACAACGTCGAGCTCGCAGCTCATCGTATGCGGCGGCCTGCCCTGCCATGCTTCCTCCCGAAAGCCCCAAGACCCGGAGCGAAGAACCTACGACTCGCCCCGGCTGACGCTCTCAGGCGGGCATTTCATACCCCGACAACGCCATGGCGGAAGCCTGGGTCGCGACCTACAAGACCGAACTCGTCGCTGGCCGACTGCTCAGCTTCGAGCACCTCGAGCACGAGACACTCCAATGGATCAGCTTCTCCAACCACGACCGCCTGCACGAAGAACTCGGCGACCTGCCGCCCAGCGAATACGAGGCGCTCATGAGACCATCACCCCCAGCGGCCCTGCAGGCCGCCCGAGGCCAGCCGGCCAGCGCTACATGAGGGCGCGCCGGCCGACCTCGGAACAATCATGGAAACCAACCAAACGAGCCTCCACGAAACCCGGGGCGCTTCAGTGAGAGGACGGCAAGCGTTTGGATACATGGGAATCTCGCTTGCGAGGCACCGGCGGGTGCGGTGGGGGAGTCGCGTCGGCGGACGACTCCCCCATCTGGCCACCGTCCGGTGGGCACTTCCGTTTAGGGGTTTAGGACGGGGCAGCTCAGCGCGGGTGGTTTGACTCGACCGGGGTTCCGGTGCCGTTTTTGAGTGGGTCGCCGGGGAACTCGTAGAACCGTCCGGGCGTCGCGCCCTTCCTGTCGTAGCCAATCCCGAGGTGCTCGAGCGCGTGCTTGGCGGCCGCGGCGCTATGCAGGAAGTAGCGTTCGAAGCCGACATTGTTGGGCACCTTTGGCGCGCCGGTCAGCTGCTGGTGTGCCACGCGGGCGAGCACGCGGTGCTCTGACTCGGTGCCGAGCGCCTCGGAGCAGAGGCGGGTGCGGAACGGCTGGCGGTGCATGGTGTACATGGTGACGCCGACCAGGTAGAGGCTGATCTCGATTGTCTCGACCGCCTCCAGGGCCGCGAACAAGCCGGCGCGACCGTCGTCGAAGGCGGCGTCGGGGATCCAGAAGCGCTCGGTGAAGGGATGTCCACCGATCTTCCTCAGAGCCTGGACGTGGTCGAACTCGGTCGTGTTGGCTGCCTTGAGGATCGGCAAGAACTTGGCTGCGGGCGTGCCGGGCGCGATCCCAATCGCGTGGGTCAGAAACGTGACGCCGAACATCTCCTGCGCGGTCACGAACGGGAGAAACCCAACCTCGCCGCGGGAATGCGCCGACGCGGCCGCGGCCTCTACGAGCCCGCCCGCCGAGAGTGCGAGCGCGCCCATTCCGGCGGTCCCCAGAAGGGAACGTCTCGTCGTTCCGCTCGGGTTGCAAATCGGGCTATCGGTCTCAGTGCTACTCATCTGCCTCATCTCCTGGTTTGAAAGCTGGCGAATCGATCAAACGGCTGGTTTGCGGGCGTCCTCCTTGTCTCGCCTCCGATGGGCGGCAGGCCTCTCGGGAGCGCGAGAGTTGTATTCGGTGGGCGGCGCGACCTCTTCCAGCCGGGCAATCTCTGCGCGGAGTTGCAGAGCCTCGCGCGCGACCCGAATCACTGTGAGTCGCAGTGTGGCCTCGGGGGCGGCGAAGCCGTTCTTCATCAGAGCGAGCTCGTGGTCGACCAGCCACCGCTCAAACTCGGCATGGTCAGACGGACAAAGGCGGGCGAGGGTCGCCACGACGTCGTCGTCGGCGAGCAGCGCTCCGACAATCCGACGCGCTGAACGCTCGGTGCGAAGCTGTCTCAGCGGATCCTCCCGATGGCGTGAGGTGGCCGTGCCGCGTCCGCCGTGATCAGGCGCACCGCACCCATCGATACTGGACCCGACGAGGCTGCCGGCGCAGCATCCAAGACGAACGCACCGCGCTCGAATCGGCTCCAAAAGCGAACACCGGCGGGGAACGCCGCCCTCGGCTAGGATGCGAGTCGGGTTCAACCACGAGCCACCGGCTGCCGTTCTCGGCCATTGCAGAGTCCGACGGCTGTAGTGCGGGTCCGAGCGCCAGTGCGCGACTTGGCCGCCGTCGACTCAACCTGGACCGCGTGTACCAGCTCGCCACTCCCCTCGCCTCGAATCGCCATCCCCGCACTCGCTTGTCTCGCCGGGAGGTTCGACCTGTCGGTGTGACGTCCGGGGCGACCTGGCTTCCATCGCTAAGCCGCCGAGGGCCCCGCGCTGGAGGCCACACGCCGAAGGCCCAGCGACTCTGCCGCCGGAGCAGGCTCGCCGGACCGGCCCGTTCCGCCGGTTGGCTCCCGCCCGGCCAGACACCTCGCGCCTGATCGTGGCAGGAGAACCTCTGGCCGCCATGCCCTTCATTCCTCCCAATCGGTTCGAGTTCGCCACGACGGACATGTCGGAGGCGACGGACTTCTTGGACGACACGTACGGCTGGCGGGTCACGGTGGACCAGCCAAACCCGGTCGGAAGCGCACTGACCATCTCCATGATCCAGGCGGGCCCGATCATCCTGGGCCGGGCTCGCGCCCCGGGAGATGTCTCGTACATGGTCACGGGCGACGACTATGTCGTCTTCGACACGCTTCTTGAGGGCACCTTCGAGATCGAGCACGGCGAGAACGTGTACCGGTATGGACCTGCGGATCTCTTCATCGCCAACCATCCGAGCGCCGACTTCGCGTCAAGCACGCACGACATCCGCGTTCTGACCACAACCGTGCCTATCTCGCTGCTCAACGAGATGACCAACACCGACCCTGATCATGAATCTGCGCCAGTGGAGTTCCTGTCCTACACGCCCATGAAAGGAACAGCTCAGCGGTGGCGCGCCGTCTGCCGGTTCGTCGATGGCTTGCTCGACGACGCCGACGCCGCCGCCGCTCCGCTTGTGGTCGGCGCCGCGGCCCGCTTGATCGCGGCTACTGCTCTGGCCACGTTCCCCAACACCGCCGTCACCACCCCCACACGGGACGACGGTCCTGACAGCCGCCCTGGCACCCTGCGCCGAGCGGTGGCATTCATCGAAGCCAACCCGGATCTCGACATCACCCTGCAGGACATCGCCCGCGCCGCCTACGTCACCCCGCGAGCCGTCCAACTCGCCTTCCGACGGCAAGCCGGCACTACCCCTATGGCGTACCTCCGCCGAGTCCGACTCGACTGCGCCCACCAGGATCTCCAGGAGGCCGCGGACGGCCTCACCGTCACCGACGTCGCCTACCGCTGGGGCTTCGCCAGTCCCAGCCGCTTCGCACAGCACTACCGCGACGCCTATGGCACCAAGCCCAGCGACACCCTGCGAGGTCAACAGGCTCGGAGCGAGACCGCCCTCGAAGCGGATCGGCACCCCGACGACCGCTCCGCGGCCCGCCAGCCACCCACTTCGATCTAACCGGCGTCGATCCGGAGGAGCGTTTCGCAGCGAAGACGAACCCTGTCACGCGGCGTCGTGCGAGACCGCCTCCCGACTTTCGCGGATGGTTCGCCTGGGACGGCGACCGGCTACGGGTGTTGCTGGGAGGCGGGGTTTCACTCGGTGAACAGCGCGCCTTTTCGGCCGGCGTGGACGGTTGCCACGGGCGCCGCGTCGGAGAACTACGGTCGCGTCTCTGTTGCGGGACCGCGAGGAGGAGGAGCGTGAGCCCGGACGCCACTTTCGCGATCGTGGAGGCGGTCGCGACGCGGTCGTCCAATCGAAGCGCGATACGGACCATGCGCCAGCACTCGGCTTTGCGGCCCGACCGTCATGGCCGCACCAGCCCGGTTGCGCCCGTCGAGGACGTCGGCGTGCCGCGCGATCGTGTGCGCGACTGTGATTCGTCGGCATGGTTGGCCGGTCTGGGGTTCCTGAGGACTGGCTAGGCGTCCACGAGTCCTGGCTGGTGGCCTCGAGGTTCGGCTCAACCATGCGGATCGTCGCGGTTTGGAGCGGCGGGGGTGGGATTCGAACCCACGATCGAGGTTGCCCCCGATGCCGGTTTTCAAGACCGGTGCGTTCAACCGCTCCGCCACCCCGCCCTGATGTAGGGCGCGGTCAGCCTAGCCCTGCGAGCGACGCGTGGCTCGCGGCCGTCGCTTCGCCGTGACGTCGCCGCCCGCCTCCACGGCGACCACTGCCGGCTGTTCCTGCGTCGGCGCGTTCTCGCTCGGCGCGAACTCCATCCCGGCTTTGGCGACGAGGGCCTCGAGGCGCGCCGCCGTCTCGCGGGTGCTGTCGAGCAGGCGCACCCGCTCGCTCCAGACGGCCGCGGTGTCGGCCCGGAGGCCGGCGAGCTGTGCCTTCGCCTGCTCGTGGAGAGCAGTCAGCTCCTGTTCCGTTCGGCGTCGCGTCTCGGCCGCCTCGGCGTTCGCCTGGTCGATGATCGCCTCGGCCGTGGCGCGGGCCTGTGCGAGCGCCTCCTGCCCCTGCGCCCGCTCGCGGTCCGCCTGGGCGCGGGCCTGGGTCGCGAGCGCGGTCGCGTCGTTCCTGGAGCGAGCCGTAATCTCCGCGGCTTCCCGCTGGGCCGCCGCGGTCACCTCGGCGGCCGCCTCGCGGGCCCGCTGGAGGATGCCGCCGACCTGCTCGCCGACGCGGTCGAGCGCGTCGCGCACAGCAGCCCGAGGCGAGCTCCGCACCTCGAGCTCGGCGTTCACCCGGGCGACATACGCGTCGACCGCCTCGCTGCTGTAGCCGCGAAGCGCGAGCGGAAACGAGGCCTCGCGGATATCCGCCGGTACCTCGTACTGCTCCTCGCCGTCGTTGCGCGGTTCCTGCGCTCCCACACCCGGCCCTTCGTGTTGCCTCCTGCCCGGCACGGAGTCTACCGCCGTTCAGGCCGCGGCGGGAATGACCGCCGGGGCGCCGAAGGGGTGCAGCACGCTCGGCGTCGCGATCGAGCCGTCCGCCTGCTGGCCGTACTCGATCAGCCCGAGCAGTGTGCGGCTCGACGTGATCGCCGTGCCGTTCAGCATGTGCACGAACCGGGGCTTTCCGCCCTCGCCGCGGAAGCGGATGTTCAGGCGGCGGGCCTGGTAGTCGGTGCAGTTGGAGCACGACGTCAGCTCGCGGTAGCGCTCCTGCCCGGGCAGCCACACCTCGATGTCGAACTTGCGCGCGGCGGACGCGCCCAGGTCGCCGGCGGCGACGTTCACGACCCGGTAGTGGAAGCCGAGCTCCTGGGCGATCTCCTCCTCGATCGCGAGCAGCTGGTCCTGCTCGTCCCACGACCGGTCGGGATGGCAGTAGCTGAAGAGCTCGAGCTTGTCGAACTGGTGCACGCGGAAGATGCCGCGCGTGTCCTTGCCGGCGGCGCCCGCCTCGCGCCGGAAGCATGACGAGAAGCCGACGTAGTGCAGCGGCAGGTCGTCCTCGGAGAGCAGCTCGCCGCCGTGCATCGAGGCCAGCGGCACCTCGGCGGTGCCGACCAGGAAGAGCTCGTCGCTCGAGAGCGCGTACACCTGCGCCTCGGCCTCGGGGAAGAACCCGGTGCCCTCCATCGCCTCGCGCTTCACGAGCACCGGCGGGATCACCGGCACGAACCCGCGCGCGTGCATCTTCGCCATCCCCCACTGGAGCAGCGCGAACTCGAGCCGCACCAGGTCGCCGAGCAGGTAGTGGAACCTGCTGCCCGACACCCGCGCTGCCCGCTCCGGGTCGATCAGCCCGAGCCCCTGCGGGCCGGCCAGGTCGAGGTGGTCCTTCGGCGGGAAGTCGAATGACGGCTTCTCGCCCTGCACGCGGACGACCTCGGCGTCGTCCTCGCTGTCGCCGACCGGCGCGGAGGGGTGGGGCGGGTTCGGGAGCGCCGTCATCACCTCGGCGATGGCGACCTCGACCCGGGCCAGCGCCGCCTCGCCCTCGGACTGGCTCTGCTTCAGCTCGGCCTGGCGCGCGATCTCGGCGGCCGCGTCGTCGCCCCGGCCCTTGGCCTCGGCGATCGCCTTGGCGGCGGCGTTGCGCTCGGCCCGGGCGGTCTCGACCTGCTGCAGCAGCTCGCGCCGCTCGCCGTCGAGCACCAGGAACCGGTCGACGCCCGCGGCGGCGTCGCCGCCCCGCCGCTCGAGCGCCGTCCGCACACCGTCCGGGTCGGACCGGATCAGCTTCGCGTCGAGCATCAGGATCGTGAGTGTACTAACAGGTCGAGGAAGCCCGCGACCCCGTCCTCGGCCACCGGCGGCACCGTCCAGTCGGCGATCCGAAGCAGCGACGGCTCGGCATCCTCGACCGCCACGCCGAAGCCGGCGGTCTCGAGCAGCTCGTGGTCATTCGCGCCGTCGCCGAAGGCGACCGTGTCGGCCGGATCGACGCCGAGCCGCTCGCACACGAACTCGAGCGCCGCCCCCTTCGATACGCCGGGGCTGGCCACCTCCAGGAAGATCGGCAGCGACTTGGCGATGAAGAGGTGGTCGCCGAAGCGCGCGCGCAGGCGCCGGTCGAGGTCGTCGAGCGGCTCCGGCTCGCCGACGATCACGATCTTCGTCGTCGGCCGCGTCAGCCAGGTGTCGAAGTCGCCGACGACGTGCATCTCGAGGCGGGCGTGCTCGGCGTACGTGCGCGCCTCGGGGGTCGGCTTCTCGACGACCAGCTGGTCGTCGACGTAGACGTTCATGTGGAAGCCCTCGGGGCGGACGGCATGGATGACCTCGAGGGCCGTCGGCACGTCGATCGGCCGGTGCAGCAGCCAGTCGCCCGTGGTGGGGTCGGCGACGAGCGCGCCCTGGTAGCAGATCACGGGCGCGGTGATGCCGAGCTCGAGGGCGTAGGGCCGCGTCGACGCGAACATGCGGCCGGTGGCGATGATCGCCTCGATGCCGGCGGCGCGGACGGCCGCGATCGCCGCGACGGTTCTCGGGGAGAGCTCGAGCGACGAGGGCAGGATCGTCCGGTCCATGTCGGTCACGATCGCCCGAACGGCGGCGGCGTCGAGCCCTGGCGGCAGACCGTTTCTCACCGCTTCGTCCTCGCGACGACGTAGGCGGCGATCGCGTCGACGTCGTCGCCGCCGAGCAGCCCCTTGGGCATGCCGGGGCGGCCGTCGATCACGGCCCGGCGCACCTGTTCGCGACCGGGGTGGACGTCCCACAGGTTCTTCGCGGCCACGTTCGGCGATGGCGTGCCCTCGGCGATGGCGTGGCACTCGGCGCAGGTCTGCACCCACAGGTAGCGCTGGTGCTGGGCGACGTTGTCGCCGCCGCCTCCGCACGCCGTCGCCGAGGCGACGAGCGCGAGCGGGAGCAGGAGCGGGGCGGCGCGCACGCAGGCGAGCGTATCCTTCGATGGAGATGGATGGCGCAGACACGCAGCTGTGCGACCTGATCCAGAACGAGTTCCCGGTCGTCGAGCGCCCGTACGCCGCCCTGGGCGAGACGCTCGGCCTGGCCGAGGACGACGTCATCGCCCGGGTCTCGCGCCTGCGCGGCGAGCGCATCATCCGCCAGATCTCGGCGATCTTCGACACGCGCAAGCTCGGCTACACGTCGATGCTGGTCGCCGCGAAGACGCCGCCGGGGCGGGCCGACGAGGCGGCCGCGGTGATCTCGAGCCACCCCGGCGTGACGCACAACTACCGCCGCGAGCACGAGTTCAACATCTGGTTCACGGTCGGGGTGCCGCCGACGTCGCGGCTCGGTCTCGACCGCACAGTCGAGCTGCTCGGCGAGCTGGCCGAAGTCGATGTGATCCGGCCGATGCCGGCGCTGCGCTTCTTCAAGATCGGCGTCGACCTCGACATGAAGGGCGGGCGCGACCCGGCCGCGAAGAAGGCGCGCCAGGCGCCGACCCAGCCCGCGCCGCCGCCCGAGGACATCAGCGAGCGCGACATCGCCGCGGTGCGGGCGCTCCAGACCGACCTGCGGGCCGTCGCCGAGCCGTTCGCCGGGCCCGCCGCTCGCCACGGCTACACGGTGCCCGAGCTCTTCGAGGCCGCCGCCCGGTTCCAGGCGACCGGCCAGATGCGCCGCTTCGCCGCCGTGCTCTACCACCGCTCCGCCGGGTTCACCTTCAACGGCATGGGGGTGTGGCGGGCGCCCGAGGAGCGGATGGACGAGATCGGGTCGCTGATGGCGTCGTTCCGGGGCGTGTCGCACTGCTACCAGCGGCCGACCTACCCGGACTGGCCGTACAACCTGTTCTCGATGACGCACGGCCGCACGAAGCAGGAGTGCGAGGACGTGCTCGACGCGATCGCGGCCGAGACCGGCCTCGACGAGCGGGTGGTGCTGTACTCGACGAAGGAGTGGAAGAAGACGCGGCTCGTCTACTTCAGCCCCGACGCCGAGGAGTGGGAGCGCCGCCACGCCCCCGAGCTCCAGCCTGCCTGACCATGCACCAAGCGGGGTCAGACCCCTTTTGGTGCGTGCTGAATAACCGGTGCGTGGCACCCGGTATTCACCCTTCTCACATTCTGGCGGCCGTCGTCGTTCTTCTACCGTGAGACTGCCGCCGTTCCAGACGCTGATCGACCGCCACGGCCGCGAGGTGCACCGGTATCTCGCCGCATGCGTGGGGCCCATCGACGCCGACGACTGCTGGCAGGACACGATGCTGTCCGCCCTGCGGGCCTATCCGGGCCTGCGGGACGACCGCAACCTGCGCGGTTGGCTGCTCCGGATTGCAGCGCGCAAGGTGCTCGACTCCCATCGGGCCACCCGTCGCCGGCCGGTGCCGGTCGCGGATGTGCCCGAGCGGGGAGTCGAGTCACCGCCGCCGCCCGACCCCGCCCTGTGGCGGGCGGTGCGGCGGTTGCCGGAGAAGCAGCGCGCAGCGGTAACGCTGCGGTTCGCTGCCGACCTCGACTACGCCGCCATCGGTGACGTGATCGACTGCTCGGAGGCGGCCGCACGCCAGAACGTGCGCGCCGGCCTGGCCGGCGTGCGGAGGGAGTGGGTGCGATGACCCCAATCGACATGACTGAGCTGGCCCGCAGGGCCGCCGAGGAGGGAATCTTGGACGTTGCCTACGCCACCGTGGACGCGCCATTCGGGCGCATGCTCGTGGCCGCCACGCCACAGGGCCTGGTGCGCACCGCGTTCGACAAGGAGCGCACCGACGATGTGCTGACCGAGCTCTCCGACCGGATCTCGCCGCGTGTGCTCGAGGCCCCGGCCCGCCTGGACGGCGTGCGCCGCGAGCTCGACGAGTACTTCGAGGGCCGGCGGACGGAGTTCTCGACGCCGATCGACTGGCAGCTCTCGCACGGCTTCTTGCTTCGCGCTCGCGAGGTGTGCGCCACCATCCCCTACGGGCAGGTGCGCACCTACAAGGAGCTCGCGACCGCCGCCGGCAGCCCCGAGGCCGTGCGGGCCGCGGGGAACGCCATGGCCAAGAACCCGATCCCGATCGTGGTGCCGTGCCACCGGGTGCTGCGCACCGGCGGCGCCCTGGGCGGCTACGGCGGCGGGCTCGAGTGCAAGCGCTGGCTGCTCGACCTCGAGTCGGGCCGCCTGACCCTCTAGAGCTCCAGGCGGAGCCCGTCGTACGCGACATCGGCCCCCGCGGGCAGCCACTCCGAGAGCTCGGCGTGGGTGCCCGTGTGGTGGCCGATGTGTGTGAAGAGGAGCCGGCCAGCCCGCAGCCGCTTCGCCGCGGCGACGATCTCCTCCATCGGCACGTGGCCGCGGACGGGCCGCGACCGGGTCGAGCCGTCGACGAAGGCGACGTCGGCGTCGCGGGCGAGCTTCGAGCCGGGCAGCGCGCCCAGGTCGGGCATGTAGGCCAGGCTGTGTCCGCCGGCGTCGGTGAAGCGCAGGCCCATCGTCCGCGTGGTCGAGCTGTGGTCGACGTCGAACGCCTGCACGCGCAGTCCCTCGCCGAGCTCGGCCGGGACGCCCGGCGTCAGGTGCATGACCCGGAAGTCGAGCCGGGGGAAGATCACCCGCACGCCCTTCTCGCAGTCCTTCGTGCAGTGAAGCGGGATGCGGCCGAGCTTCGAGAGCACGTGCAGGCCGAGCATGTGGTCGTGGTGCTCGTGGGTGAGGACGACCTGCTCCGGGACGGCCTGCGCCCGCATCAGCTGCGCGTAGGCGTCGGGGCCGGCGTCGACGAGCACGCGCCGGTCGAGCAGGAGCGAGGGGCGCAGGCGATGGTCGCGCGGGTCGGGCGACGTGCACTGGGCGCAGTCGCAGCCGAGCCGGGGGATGGGCCACCCGGCCGAGGAGCCGAGCACCTCGATCAGCATCGGCCGGTCAGCCGCCCGCGGCGGTCACGGGAGCGCCGAGTCGTCCAGGTGGCGCGGCTCGGCGAACACGCGCCGCACCATCGGCTCGAACGTCTCGAGGGGCAGGGAGTCGTACGCCGGGTCGAAGCAGTTCTGGTCGTAGCGCTCGCAGAACTCGATGCACGCGTCGTAGCAGGGGTGATCCTTGAAGCGGTCGCGGGCGTTGCGGTCGCCGCCGCTGTAGTGGGCGTAGTAGTACATCTGGAAGAGCCCGTGGTGCTTGACGATCCAGCAGATGTCGGGGGCGATGAACGGCTTCAGGATCGCGGCGGTCATCTCGCCGTGCGTCCACGGCGCGAGCTCGTCGCCGATGTCGTGCAGGAGGGCGGCGACGACGTACTCCTCGCTGCGGCCGTCGCGCAGGGCGCGGGTGGCGGACTGGAGCGAGTGCTCGTAGCGCGACACCTGGTAGCCGGCCAGCGACGCCTTGAGCCCGTCGAGCGCCTCGAACAGCCGGTCGGGCAGGGCGGCGTTGTACGGCGCCTGCACGCGATCGAGCAGCGCGTAGTCCTCGGCCGTGCCGTCGGCCATGTGCACGAACCCCACCGTCTCCATGCCACCCTCCTCGTTTCCGTGCCGTCGGGGGGATCGTAGGCGAGCGTTGGGCGGCCGGCGCGCGGCACTGGCGATCGGCCGTGCCGGGATCCGCCAACTGTCACATGGTGATACGGAGCTCTGTCGCCGCGGTGCGGCCGTCAGCTTGAGGCCGCGACGGCGCCGTCGCGGCGAAGATACGGCAGCAGTGTCAGCGCGACCGCGACCAGGCCCGTGACCGCGGCCGCCGCCCACAGGAGCTCCGCGCGCAGTGGGTGCAGGCGATACGGGGGCGGGAAGGCGAGCCCGCATCCAAGCGTATGGCGGCTCGCGCAGCGAGCCGTGAGAGCGGCGATCGACGGCGACATCTCTCGCCACACGACCAGGCCCGCGACGGCCAGCGCGAGCGAGGTGAACGCGAGCACCGCGATCAGGAGACGGCGGCGGTCCATCTCCGAAACATTCTAGGCTGGCTGGCCGCGACCCCTCTACCCTTCCAGGCATGCCCCGCGACCCCCTCGCCGTCTTCTCGCCACCCGTCGCCGACTGGTTCCGGCGGTCGTTCGCCGAGCCGACCAAGGCCCAGCGGCTGGGCTGGCCGCCGATCGCCGCGGGACGCCACTCGCTGATCCTCGCCCCGACCGGGTCGGGCAAGACGCTGGCAGCCTTCCTCGGCGCGATCGACGGCTTCGCCCGCGACCCGGCCGAGCGCGGCACCCGGGTCGCCTACGTCTCGCCGCTCAAGGCGCTCAACCACGACATCGAGAAGAACCTGCGCGCGCCGCTGGCCGGCATCGACCTGCCCCGACCGGTCACCGTGGCCGTCCGCAGCGGCGACACGTCCCAGCGCGACCGGGCCTCGATGCGCCGCCACCCGCCCGACATCCTGATCACGACGCCCGAGTCGCTCTACCTGATCCTGACCTCGGCCGCCCGCGAGATGCTCGGCTCGGTCGAGACGGTCATCGTCGACGAGATCCACGCCATGGCGGGCAGCAAGCGCGGCACCCACCTGGCGCTCTCGCTCGAGCGGCTCGAGCACCTGGCCGGCCGCGACGTCCAGCGGGTCGGCCTCTCGGCCACGCAGCGCCCGCTCGAGGAGATCGCCCGCTTCCTCGGCGGCCGCGACCGCGAGGTCGAGATCGTCGACGCGGGCGCCGCCAAGGAGCTCGACCTCGAGGTGATCGTCCCCGTCGAGGACATGCGCGAGCTGGGCGGCGCCGCCGCGCCCGACGGCGAGCCGCGCCAGTCCATCTGGCCGGCGCTCTACCCGCGCCTGCTCGAGCTCGTCCAGGCCCACCGCTCGACGCTCGTCTTCGTGAACAACCGCCGCTCGGCCGAGCGCGTCGCCCACCGCCTGAACGACCTCGCCGAGGCCGACATCGCCCGCGCTCATCACGGCTCGATCGCCCGCGAGCAGCGACTCGAGATCGAGGACATGCTGAAGTCCGGGCAGCTGCCGGCGCTCGTCGCCACGTCGTCGCTCGAGCTCGGGATCGACATGGGCGCGATCGATCTGGTCGTCCAGGTCGAGTCGCCGAAGTCGGTCGCCGCCGGGCTCCAGCGGGTGGGCCGGGCCGGCCACCAGGTGGACGCGCCGTCGCTCGGGCGGTTCATGCCGAAGTACCGCGGCGACCTGCTCGAGACGGCCGTCGTGGTCGAGCGCATGCGCCGCGGCGAGATCGAGCACACCCGCGTCCCCCGCCAGCCGCTCGACGTGCTCGCGCAACAGCTCGTCGCCGCGACCGCCCTCGACGACTGGACGGTCGACGAGCTGTACGAGCTCGCCACCCGGGCACACCCGTACCGCGACCTCTCCCGCGCCCAGTTCGAGGGCGTGCTCGACATGCTGGCCGGGCGCTACCCGTCCGAGGAGTTCGCCGAGCTTCGCCCCCGCATCGTCTGGGACCGCACCGCGGGCGTCGTCCGCGCCCGCCCCGACGCCCGCCGGCTGGCCGTCACGAGCGGCGGCACGATCCCCGACCGCGGCCTCTACGGCGTCTTCCTGGCCGACTCGGGCGCCCGCGTCGGCGAGCTCGACGAGGAGATGGTCTACGAGGCCCGCCAGGGCGAGGTCTTCCAGCTCGGCGCCTCGTCGTGGCGGATCGAGCAGATCACCCGCGACCGCGTCCTGGTCTCGCCCGCGCCGGGCGTGCCGGGGCGGATGCCGTTCTGGAAGGGCGACGGTGTCGGCCGCCCCTACGAGCTCGGCCGCGCGGTCGGCGAGGCGACCCGCACTCGCCGCTTCCCGGCCGACCTCGACGAGCGCGCCGCCCGCAACCTGCACGCCTATCTGGACGACCAGGAGGCGCACACGGGCGTCATCCCGTCCGACCGCACGATCGTCGTCGAGCGCTTCCGCGACGAGATCGGCGACTGGCGCGTGTGCGTGCTCTCGCCGTTCGGCGGCCGGGTGCACGCGCCCTGGGCGCTCGCCCTCGAGGCCAAGGTCGCGGCGTCGCTCGGGATCGAGGTCGAGGCGATGTGGGCCGACGACGGCATCGCGCTGCGACTGCCCGACTCGGACACGCCTCCGCCCGTCGACCTGATCGCGATCCCGCCGGGCGAGCTGGACGACCTCCTGCTCGAGCGGGTCGCCCAGAGCCCGCTGTTCGCCGGCAGGTTCCGCGAGAACGCCGCCCGGGCGCTGCTCCTGCCGCGGCGCCGGCCCGGGCAGCGCACGCCGCTCTGGCAGCAGCGGCTGAAGGCGCACGACCTGCAGCAGGTGGCGATCAAGTACGGCTCGTTCCCGGTGCTGCTCGAGACCTACCGCGAGGTGCTCTCCGACGTCTTCGAGGTGCCGGCGCTGAAGGGCCTGCTCGAGGCGATCGGCCGCGGCGGCGTGCGCATGGTGGAGGTCGAGTCGGCCCAGCCGTCGCCCTTCGCATCGGCGCTCCTCTTCGATTACATCGCGACGTACATGTACGAGGGAGACGCGCCCGCGGCCGAGCGGCGCGCCCAGGCGCTCCAGCTCGACCGCGCCCTGCTCGCGGAGCTCCTGCGCAACGACGACCTGCGCGAGCTGCTCGACGCCGACGCCATCGAGCAGGTCGAGCGCGAGCTCCAGGGCGAGGGCCGGACGCCGACGATCGACCAGGCGCACGACCTCCTGCGCCGGCTGGGCGACCTGTCGCCGGAGGAGGCGGCCGAGCGCGGGATCGCCGGCCATCTCGACGAGCTGATCTCGCAGCGGCGGGCCGCGGCCGTGCGGGTGGCGGGGGCCGAGCGCTACATCGCCGCCGAGGATGCCGGGCTCTACCGCGACGGCCTCGGCGTCGTCCCGCCGCGCGGCCTCCCGGATGCATTCCTGGAGCCGGCGCCCGACGCGCTCAAGCGGCTCGTGCTGCGCTACGCCCGCACGCACGGCCCGTTCGCTGCCGACGACCTGCGCGCCCGCTGGGGCATCGATGCCGGCCCCGAGCTACGCCGGCTCGAGGCCGACGGAGACGTGGTCGAGGGCGGCTTCCGGCCCGGCGGCGGCGGCCGCGAGTGGATCACGCCAGACGTGCTGCGGCGGGTGCGGCGGCGCACGCTTGCGGCCATCCGCCGGGCCGTCGAGCCCGTCGAGGCCGACGCCCTGGGCCGGTTCCTGCCCGCCTGGCAGGGCGTCGGCCGTGACGCCGGCCGCGGCATCGACCGCCTGCGCGACGTGGTCGCCCAGCTGCAGGGCGTCGCGCTGCCGGTGGCGGCCTGGGAGTCCGACGTCCTGCCGCTGCGCGTGCCCGGGTACCGCCAGGACATGCTGGACGAGCTGTGCGCCGGGGGCGAGCTGGCCTGGGTGGGGGCCGGCCAGGGCAAGGTGGCGCTCTACCTGCGCGGCGAGGCCGCGCTCCTGCACACCCCGGCCGAGCCGCCGGAGCATCCGATCGTGGACGCGCTGCGCGGCCGCGGGCCGTCCTTCTTCGCCGACCTTGCCGCCGTCGTCGGCGAGCCAGACCGCACGGTCCTCGCCGAGCTCTGGTCGCTGGCCTGGGCCGGCGTCGTCACCAACGACTCGTGGCACCCGCTACGCGGGGGCGCCGTGCTGCGGGCGCTGCCGCCGCAGCCCGCCGCGGCCGCCGGGCGCCTCTCGCGCCGGGCCCGGCCGACCTCGTCGCTGCCCGCCGCCCGCGGCCGCTGGTCGCTCGTCGAGACGCTCGCGGCGGCAGCGCCGACTGAAGGTGAGCGGGCGCGGGCGCTGGCCGAGACGCTGCTCGACCGCCACGGCGTGCTCACACGCGCCGCGGTCCTGGCCGAGGGGATCCCGGGAGGGTTCTCGGCCGTCTACGGTGAGCTGCGGATGATGGAGGAGGCCGGCCGGTGCCAGCGCGGCTACTTCGTCGAGGGCCTCGGCGGCGCCCAGTTCGCCGCGCCGACCGCGGTCGAGCGGCTGCGCGACGTCCGCGACGCCGACCCCGACACGGGGGCGCTCGTGCTCTCCGCCATCGATCCTGCCAACCCGTACGGCGCGACCCTGCCCTGGCCGGAGTCGGCCCGCCGGCCTTCGCGTGTCGCCGGTGCCTGGGTGGTCCTGGCGAAGGGCCGCCCGGCGCTCTTCGTCGAGCGCGGCGGGCGCGGCCTGGTCACCTTCGAGCCGGAGCTGCTCGAGCCGGCGATCGCGGCGCTGGCGGACCTGGTCGAGCGCGGGCGTGCCCGCCGGCTCGCGCCGGAACGGGTCGACGGCGAGCCGATCGCCGGCACCGAGGCCGAGCGGCTGCTGCTGGCGCAGGGGTTCCTGAAGGGGCACCGGCGGCTGGTGCTGCGTGCCTGAGGGGCACTCGCTCGT
>DASUHM010000017.1 GCA_036273515.1 Gaiellales bacterium | reverse complement strand
CAACTATGACCGCTCCCTGCGTCCTTGCGCTGCGCGGTTCGCAGCCCGGAGGATGACCTGCGTGATCGCAGATCACCTCCGACCGGTGCAAGCCCGCAGGGCTTGCACCTTGGACGTCACGGGAATCGGAATCAACCATCTCGCACGAGCATAGATGGCATGATGCTGGTCGATGGCTGACATGGGCGGGTCGCAGGGCTACCGGGGGCTCCTCCGCGTACCCTCGTACCCGGCCCTCATCTCGTCCGTCGCACTGGCCCGCCTGGCCAACTCGATGAGCCAGGTCGGCGTCGTCATCTACCTGCTCGACGCGACCCACAGCGCGGCGATCGCCGGCGCCGGCGCCGCCGCCCAGCTTCTGCCCGGCATCCTCACCGGCCCGTTCGTCGGCGCCTGGCTCGACCGCACCCAGGCCCGCGTGCGCGGCATCGTCGCCACCCAGCTCCTGCGCGCGTTGCTGCTCTTCGCGGTCGTCGCCTGCGGCCGGCTGCTGCACCCGCCCGCCGCGGTGCTGCTCCTGCTGCTGGCGGGCCTCGGCGTCACCTTCCCGATCCCGAACGTCGGCTTCCGCTCGCTGATCCCGGTCGCCGTCCCCCGGCACCTGTGGGACCAGGCCAACGCCGCCGACTCGGTGTCCTACGACGCCGCCTTCGTGATCGGCCCGGCCCTCGCCGGCGCGACGGTCACGCTGGTCGGGGCGCAGTGGGCGATCGTGCTCCAGGGCCTGGCGACGCTGGCCGCGGGCGCTGTGGCGTCGCGGGTGCGCGAGCCGTCCGGTCGGATCATCGAGACCGAGCCGCCGCTGGAGGCGGCCGTCGCCGGCCTGCGGGCCGTGATCTCGCACCGGCAGCTGCGGGCGACGGTGGCGCTGATGGTGGTGTCGGGGCTCGGCTACGGGTGCCTCACGATCGGCCTGCCGCTGTGGGCGCGCGAAACCCTGCACATGTCGCCGGGCGTGGCCGGCTGGATGTGGGCGGCCGCGTCGGTCGGCTCGATCATCGGCGGCCTCACCTACGGCTGGCGGCCGCCGCCGGGCTCGCATGCCCGCCACGTCGTGGTCTTCACCGCGCTCTTCGGCCTGCCGCTGCTGCTCGTGCCGCTGGTCTCGTCGCTCTGGGCCGGCATCGCGTGCATGTTCGTGTCGGGCCTGTGCTCGGCGCCGTTCATCATCGCGATGTTCGCGATCCGCCAGGGCGCGGTCGACTCGCGCCTGCACGGCCGCATCTTCGCGATCACGGTGTCGATCAACGCCGCCGGCACGCCCGCCGGTGCCTTGCTGGCCGGCCTCGCGGTCGGCCACATCGGCGTGCACCGCCTGCTGTTCGGCGCCGGCCTCGGCCAGCTGCTCGCCTCAGCGGTCGCGGCGCGGCTCTTCCGCGCCGACCGCGAGGCCGCCCCGACCGCCTTCCCCGAGCCCGAGCACGCCTGAATACACGGGGTCAGACCCCTTTAGTCACCCCGGACTACTCCGGTCAGCACAGCCAGGGCGGCGGCGACGTCGTCGGTCGTCACGGACTCGGCCGGGTTGTGGCTGATCCCGCCGGCGCAGCGGACGAAGAGCATCGCCACCGGCACGTGATCGGACAGGATGACGGCGTCGTGGCCGGCGCCGCTCGGGATGGAGGGCGGGTCGAGGCCGATCGCCCGCGCGGCCGCTCGCATCCGCTCGCCCAGCGCCGGGTCGCAGGCGACGGAGCGCTCGTCGTGGATCACCTCGATGGCCGCGTCCACGCCGCGCCGGCCGGCGACCTCCGCCACGATCTCACGCACCAGCGCCAGCAGGCGCGCGCGGCGGTCGTCGTCCTGGTGGCGCAGGTCGATGCTGATCGCCGCGCGGCCGGGGATGACGTTGGCGGCGCCGGGGGAGACGGCCACCTGCCCGACCGTCGCCACCGCCTCGCCGTCGTCGCGGGCCAGGCGCTCGGCCGCGAGGGCGATCTCGGCCGCCGCCGAGAACGCGTCGCGGCGCAGGCCCATCGGCACCGTTCCGGCGTGGCCGGCAGTACCCGTCAGCGTCACGACCAGCTTGGCGCCGCCCGTGATCGAGGTGACGATCCCGAGCGGGTGGCCGGCCGCCTCGAGCACTGGCCCCTGCTCGATGTGGGCCTCCAGGTAGGCGGCCGCGTTGGCCGGAAGGCCGCTGCCCGGATCGGCCGCGGCGTTCCCGGCGACCTCGATGCCGGACGCGAGCGTCGCCCCCTCGGCGTCGGTCATCGCGCCGTCGGGCAGGGCGCGGCCGAGGAACGCCCGGCTGCCGAAATAGTCGGTGGGGAAGCGGGCGCCCTCCTCGTCGCAGAAGGCGACGACGGTCAGGTCGTGCGCCGGGTCGGTCCCGGCCAGCGCCTCGGCGCAGCCGATCCCGAGCAGGATGCCGAGGTTGCCGTCGTAGCGGCCCGCGTCCACGACCGAGTCGAAGTGCGAGCCGATCACGATCCCGAGCCGGTCGCCTGACCCCAGCGTTCCGATCAGGTTCCCTGCGCGGTCGACCCGCGTCCGCATCCCCGCCTCGAGCATCCACGCCTCCAGCAGGTCGCGGGCCGCGACCAGCGCCGGCGTCCCGTAGCGGCGGGTGATCTCGCCTGGCCGCTCGGTGCATGCGGCCAGCTCGTCGGCCCGCGCCATCGCCCGGGCTGCCGCGGCGCTCACGGCTGCGGCTCCCGGGTCGCGCCTCGCCGCGCCCGCCGGAACCCGCCCCAGGCGGCCGCCACGGCGCGGCGGATCCCGGCGCGGCGTACCGCCTCGCGGCTGCGGTAGCCGCGGATGCTCAAGGACGGCCGGCCGGCCAGCCGCACCCCGGTCGCCCGGGCGTGGGCCGAGAGCTTGCGCGGCAGGTGGTCGCGCTCGGTCGCCTCGAGCTCGGCCAGCGTGCACGGCGCGATCTCGAGGTAGCCGGCGGCGCGGGCACGCTCGACCAGCGCCGCCCCGACGCCGGTGCGGGCGATGATGATGTTGCGCCCGTCGGCCTCGAGGTGGATCGGCTCGCCGGCGCGCAGCACCCAGCCGTCCGGGCACGAGAGGTCGGCCATCTCGCCGATCGCGTCGGGGCAGATCTTGCAGCGGAACTGCATGTCGTACGTCCACGGCACGTTCGGGTCGTACCAGGCCTCGTCGTAGGTGACGTCGAAGGTGCGGCCGTCGCGCGCGGTCGTGCGCATCGGCCCCGGCCAGCCGTCGCCCCGGAACGTGAACCCGACCACGTCGTCCGGCTCGATCCCGTGGCTGCGCACGATGTTCTCGGCCATCAGCAGGCTCGGCACGCCGCCGCAGTACGACGTGAGCGTGGCGGCGATCTGCTCGCGGGCGCGCGGGTCGCGGCGCTGGAGCGCGCGCACCGCCGAGATGTCGCAGGGCTTCGCGACGATCGCGAACCGCGCCCCCTCCTCCAGCAGCCGGTGGACGTGGACGAGCGGGGCGGCCGGCCCGTAGCGCGACTGCGCCCCGGCCAGCACGTCGGCCCGCGTCCGCGAGATCTGGGCGACCGTCTCGAGCGGGTGGTCGGGCAGGTCGGCGCGCACGTGCAGCACCGCGTCGACCCCGTCGCGCTCGAGCAGATAGAGCGCGAGCGCCGAGAGCACGCCGCCGGCGGAGCTGTGGTGCCGCACCTCGGCGTCGGTCGACCAGCCGCGGGCGAGCGAGGCGATCGGCCCCCACACCGGATGGACGGCGACGCCCGGCTCGGCCTTCGGTCCGCGCACCTCGACGCCCGGGCACACGGCCAGCGCTTCGGCCAGCACCGGCTCGGGCAGCGGCCCGGAGACCTTCGGGCGGAGCTGGCCGATCGGCGTCATGGCCATCCGCACCCGATCCTTCCCCGCGACGCTCTCGCACAGCCCGCAGCCGCTGCAGAGGCCGTTTCCGACCACCGTCTCGAGGTCGCGGATCACCGTGTCCCGAGCGCGGAGACCAGCTCCCTCGCCGCCTCGCGCATGACGGGTGCGGGCGCGATCGTGAAGCGGACGTAGCCGGGCAGGCCGACGCTGGCGCCGCTGCGCACGAGCAGGCCCTTGCGGAGCAGGTGATCGCACACCGGCCCGTCGTCGACGCCGATGCGGACGAGCAGGAAGTTCGCCTGCGACGGGACCACCTCGAGCCCTGCCGCCTCGAGCGCGCGCGCGAGCACGTCGCGGGCCGCGGCGACGTCGGCCCGGCGGCGGTCGGCAAGGCCCGGCGTCTCGACCGCCGCGCGCCCGGCCGCGAGTGCGACCCGGTTCACGTTGAACGGCTCCTGGACGACGTTCAGGAGTGCCGCCACGCCGGGGTCACAGACCGCATAGCCGAGCCGCAGGCCGGCCAGGCCGAACACCTTCGAGAACGAGCGGATGCAGATCACCGGCCGTCCGTCGAGGACGTCGCGCTCCCGGCGCACGCGCACATCGGGGTCGGAGAAGTCGATATAGGCCTCGTCGACGATCGCGGCGCACCCGTCCGGGAGCCGCTCGAGGAACGCGGCCCACTCGGCCCGATCGATCAGAAGGCCGGTGGGATTGTTCGGGTCGCACAGCCAGACGAGGCGGGCGGCGCGCTGCTCCGCCGCGGCGGCGATCGCGTCCAGGTCGAGCGCGAGCCCGGCGGTCGGCACCCGGTGGACGACGCCTCCGCCGGCCGCGGCGAGCTGGGCGTAGAGCCCGTAGGTCGGCTGCGGGATCACCACCGGCGTGCCCGGGTCGACGAAGACCTGGGTGACGGCGCTGATCAGTGCCTGGGCGCCGTGGGCGGGGACGACGCACGCCGGCGGCACCTCGATCCAGTTCGCGACGGCCGCGCGGAAGTCGCCGTAGGCCCGCTCCGGGTAGAGCGGCGCCCGCGCCACCTCGGCCGCGGCGGCGTCGAGCACGTGCTGGGGCGGGCCGAACAGGTCCTCGTTCCAGTTCAGCGGGACGAGGTCGGCCAGGCCGAGCCGGTCCTTCAGCTCGTCGCGCGTCTCGCCGGGGTCGTACGGCTCGATGCCGGCCAGCGACGGCCGGGCCAGGCGCGACCAGTCCGTCCGCCGTCCCGTCGCCATCAGCTGAGCAGGCCGCGAGCGAGCCCGCCGTCGACGAGGAGCGTCGTGCCGTTGATGTAGGCGGCGCCCGTCGAGCACAGGAACGCGACCGCCGCCGCGATCTCGTCGGGGTCGCCAAAGCGGCCGGCAGGGATCGTGTCGGCATCGCGCTTCATCGCCGTGTCCGGGTCGGCTTCGGACGAGTAGAGCTGCACCAGCCGCTCGGTGGCGATGTAGCCGGGGGCGATCGAGTTGACCGTGATGCCGTGGCGGGCCTCGTCGCGGGAGATCGTCTTTGCCCAGCCGATCACGCCCGGGCGGAGCGTGTTCGAGAGCAGCAGGCCGTCGTTCGTCTCCTTCACCGCCGAGGAGGTCAGGTTGACGATCCGGCCGCGACCGCTCTCTCGGAGCGCCGGCAGCGCTCGGCGGGTGATCCGAAGCGCGGAGAGCAGCGTCAGCTCGTACGCGGCCTGCCAGTCGGCGTCGGAGAAGCTCTCGTAGTCGCCCGCCGGCGGCCCGCCGGCGTTGTTCACGACGATGTCGAGCCGGCCGAAGCGCTCGAGCGCCCGTTCGACGACCATCTCGAGCGACGCGTGGTCGGTGGCGTCGGCCGGCGCGGCCAGGGTCTCGGTGCCCGTCTCCGCCGTGATCTGCGCGGCCACCTCGGAGAGCAGGTCGCCACGGCGCGCGTAGAGCACGACCCGGCAGCCCTCCCCCGCCAGCGCGCGGGCCGTGGCCCGGCCCATGCCGGACGACGACCCGCCCACGATCGCCACCGTCCCCGTCAGTCCGTAATCCACCCCACGCCCTCCGTCACAATGGTTATGATCGGCCCGCAGTAAAGCAGGAGCGCCGGAACGCTGTCAACGGACGAGAGCATGGCGCCGGGGCCCCGGTCGGGGCGCCGGTTCGACGAGATCGCCGCCGCCGCCAAGCGGGTGATCATCCGCGAGGGGCTCGAGGCGACGACCCTGCGCGACATCTCCCGGGAGGGCGGATTCACCACCGGCGTCCTCACCCACCACTTCCCCGACAAGCAGGCCCTGATCGCCGGCGTCTTCGCCGCCACCTCGCGGGCGTGGATCGCCGAGGCCCGGGCGGCGCTCCAGGCCGCGAACACCGTCCCCGAGCTGCTCTCGGCGTTCGTCTCGGTCGCCGTCCCGCGTGACCCGGAGCGGCGGGCAGAGTGGCGCCTGTGGGCCGAGATGTGGACGTATGCCGGCCGCGACCGCGCTTTCGTGGAGGAGCTCGAGGCGGCCGACGCCCTGTGGGAGCAGGAGATCCGGGCCATGCTCGAGCGGGTGCGGGACGAGGGCCTCCTCCCGGCCGCGATCGACCTCGACATCGAGGCGGCCGTGCTGGCCCGGCTCGTCGACGGCCTCGGCCTGCGGGCCTGGCTGAGCGGCGCCTGGGAACAATCGCGCAACCTCCTGATCGGTCACCTGGCGTCGCTGGGCCTGCCGATGCGGGTCGTCGCCCGGCTGGCCGCCGAGGGCGCCGGGGTGCCGGCGTGAGCGGCCCGCGCACGGCCATCTGTGGCGGCACGCTCGCCACCGACTACGGCGTGTTCGCCGCCGACATCCTGATCGCCGACGGCCGCATCGCCGCGATCGGCCGCGATCCCGACATCGCCCGCCGCGCCGACGAGCTGATCGACGCCTCGGGCCTCGTCGTCCTGCCCGGCGCGATCGACCCGCACGCCCACTTCGAGGACCCGGGCCACACGGAGCGCGAGGACTTCACCACCGGCACCAGCGCCGCCGCGGCCGGCGGGATCACCACCGTCGTCGAGCACCCGCTCACCTACCCGCCCGTCACCACCGCCCAGCTCTACCGGGAGAAGCGCGACATGGCGGCGGGGAAGGTGGTCTGCGACTTCGGCCTGTGGGGCGCGCTGTGCGCGCCGGCGCTGCCGGAGATGGCCGGGCAGTGGCGCGAGGGCGCGTTCGGGTTCAAGGCGTTCATGCCGTTCTCCGAGCCCGCCTACCCGCATGTGAACGACGCGGAGTTCGTGCAGGGGATGGAGAACGCGCAGGAGCTCGGCGCCCTCGTGCTCGTCCACGCGGAGTCCGACGCGCTGCTCCAGGCCGGCCTCGAGGCGATGCGGCTGGCCGGCCGCCGCGACGCGCTCGCCCACCACGAGTCGCGGCCGGCGTTCGTCGAGGAGGAGGCGGTGCACCGCGCCCTCTACCTGGCGCGCCACGTCGGCGTGCGCATCCAGATCGTCCACACGTCGAGCCCGGAGAGCGTCGACCTCGTCGCCGCCGCCCGCGTCCGCGGTCTGCGCGCGACCGCCGAGGTGTGCCCGCACCACCTGCTGCTCGACCTCGACGACCTCGTCCGGCTCGGCCCGTACGGCCGCTGCGCCCCGGCGCTGCGCCCGCGCGAGCTGGTCGAGGGGATGTGGGAGCGCGTGCTCGACGGCACCCTCGACAGCCTGGTGTCCGACCACTGCGCCTACACGATCGAGGAGAAGGAGCCCGGCTGGGAGGACATCTTCGAGGCGCCGCTCGGCTGCCAGGTGATGCAGGAGACGGTGCCGCTCGTGCTCGACGAGGCCTACCACCGCCGGGGCATGCCGCTCGACGCCTTCGCCCGCTTCGCCGCGACGAACGCCGCGCGCACGATCGGCCTCTACCCGCGCAAGGGCACGATCCTGCCCGGCGGCGACGCCGACCTGGCCCTGTTCGATCTCGAGAGCGAGTGGACGGTCGACGCGAAGAGCCAGCAGCTCTCCAAGAATCCGTGGTCGCCGTTCGACGGCCGCACCGCCCGGGCCCGCTGCGTGCGCACGGTGGTGCGCGGAATCACCGTGCACCGCGACGGAGAGATCGTCGTCCCGCCCGGCACCGGCCGGTTCCTCTCGGTGCAAGACGACTTCGCCGCCCGGCCCGTCGCCGCCGCCGGGGTCACCGCGTGAGCTTCCGGCTCGGGCTGCTCAACCCGAACACCGACCAGCACCACACCGACGCGATGGCCGGTGTCGCCCGGGCCGCCTTGCCGTCGGGATCCGAGGTGGTCGCGGTCACCGCCGCCCGCGGGCCGAGCTCGATCGAGAGCGCTGCCGACACCGCCGTCGCCGTCGGCGAGGTCGCGGCGATGGTGCAGGCGAACCCCGGGCTCGACGGCTATCTGATCTCCTGCTTCGGCGACCCCGGCCTCGACGCCGCCCGCGAGCTGGCGGCGGCGCCAGTGGTCGGTATCGGCGAGGCGGCGTTCGTCGCCGCGGGCATCGTCTCCGGCCGCTTCGCGGTGATCACGACGCTCGCCCGCGGCATCCCCGCGCTCGAGGACATGATCGACTCTCGCGGCATCCTGCGTCGCTGCGCCGGCGTGCTCGCCCTCGAGATCCCCGTCGCCGAGCAGGGCGCCGCGTACGCCGATACCACCGCGGCCATCGTCGCCGCGTCGCGGCGGGCGGTCGAGGAGCGCGGCGCCGAGTCGCTCATCCTCGCGTGCGGCGGGATGGCCGACGTGGCCCGCGCCGTCCAGGACGCGGTCGGCGTGCCGGTCTGCGACGGCGTCGGCTTCGGCGCGATGCTCGCCTACGGCCTGTCGCGGACCGGCATCGCGACCGCCAAGGTCGGCACGTACGCCGCGCCCGAGCCGATCCCGTACACCGGGATGCCTAGTCCCACCGGCGCCTGACATTCCGGTCCAGTCGGCGTACCCTTGCGGTCGTTGCCCGAAGGCGTCGGAAACGGTGAAGCAGGTGCGGCCCGGTATGACCTGACCGCCCTCGGCTGGCTGCAGTTCGAGGGTGTGTGCGCCGAGCTCCTCGGGCTCTTCGGCGTCAGGCCGGAGGCGTGGGTGGGCGAGGCCGATTCGGCGCGCTCAGTGGCGGTTCCGAAGGCGGTCGCGGAGGCGCTGACCGGCCGATCGGTCGCCGGACCGGCGGTCGCCTGCGTCGTGTGGTTCCCGCCCTGGGCCGCGACGATGTGGGACGCGCGCGGCCGGATCGCGGAGGCCGTGGGCGGAGCCGGCACCGGGGACGCGAGAACCGTGATCGTGCTGACGAACGCGGTCGGGAACGCCGACCTGTGCGCGGTCGCCGCCGGGCACCTCCGCGCAGGGGCCGACGTCGTCGCACTCGGCCGGGCGGAGCTGGGCGATCTGATCGACAGCCGGCGCGACCTCTGGGTCACGACGCCGGCTGTGCTGGGAGTGCGGACGCTCGCCGACCTGATCCCGGATGACGCAGGTGCGGCGGCGTTCGACCTCGACGCGGCTCGCTCGCTGGCGCCGACGTTCGTGGCGACCTCGGCGTACCGCCGCTGCTGCGACGTCGTCGCCCGGAACGGCTTCGCGGTGCTCTCGGGCCCGCCCGAGATGGGCAAGACGGCGACGGCGCGCATGCTCGGGCTCGTGAGACTCTGCCAGGGGTGGGAGGTGCACGAATGCTCGGATCCGGACGCCCTCTGGGCGGCCTTCCGCCCCGGCCGGCGCCAGATGTTCATCGCCGACGACGCGTTCGGCTCGACGGAATACCGGGCGGATGCCGCCGAGCGGTGGGCGCGCGACCTCGACCGCATCCTGCAACGCACGGACGAGGGCCACGTCCTCGTGTGGACGTCCCGGCCCGCGCCCCTGCATGCCGCCCTGCGACGCATCCACCGCGAGAACGGCCTTCAGCGGTTCCCGAAGCCCGGCGACGTGATGGTGGACGCGACCGACCTCACCGACGCCGAGAAGGCGCTGATGCTGTTCCGCCATGCGGTGGCTGCCGACCTGGGGGTCGGCGCGCGGTCGGTGATCCGGCGGCAGGCCGTGGCGATCGTCGCCGACCCCCATCTGACGCCGGAGCGGATCCGCCGCCTCGTGCGGGGACGGCTCGCCGACTTCGGGGGCGGGTTTCCCGGATCGGCCACCGTCGCCGACGGGATCGCGTACGAGATCGCGCGCCCGACCGAGGCGATGGCCGTGTCGCTCGCTGCGCTCGACCCCGATCACCGCGACATCCTCGTGGCGATGCTCGACGCGCCGCCGGCGCCCGTGTCGGAGCGCGACCTCGGCCTTGCGGCGAGGCGGCACCAGCAGGAGCTCGCGCAGCCGGTCTCGGCACTCGTCGACCGGCTCCAGGATCACTTCCTGCGGCGCGTCCCGCCGGCGGCCGTGACGTGGGTGCACCCGAGCTGGCGCGATCTCGTGATCGACCAGCTCGAGCGTGACCCGGCCAGGCGCCGCGCCTTCCTGGCCCGGTGCGGGATCGAAGGCGCGCTGCTCGCGCTGTCGATCGCGGGCGGACCGGCGGGCGAGCGCACCCTGCCGTTCCTGATCGACGACGGCGACTGGGACGAGCTCCTGGCACACGCCGACGCGCTGGTCGCGGAGCTGGACACGGCCGAGCGCGTTCGGCTTGCGCGCCAGGTCTCGGAGGCCATCCTCGACCGGTCGCACCACGACGACCGGCGGGCGACGGCCGAGCTCGACGCCTTGGCCGCCCGGCTCCTCGAGACGATCTTGCCGGCCCCGATCGACCAGACGACGCTCGTGCTGCTCTCCGAGTGGTACGCGCTTTCGGAGCTCGTGCGCGAGCCGCCGTCGCCGCCCGACGTCGCCGGCGTGTGGATCGAGACGGTGCCCACCGACGAGCTCGACCTGGCGTCGCGAGAGGGCGTGGCGACGCTGGAGGCATGGACCGTCCTGATCGGCCTCCTGGTGCGGAACGATCCGGCGGCGGTTCGCCGGTTCGGCTTCCCCGCCGGTCAGGACGAGGTCGTCGGCCGGCTCTTCGCGAGGAATGCGCCCGTCCTTGCCGCGGACATCACGAAGGACGAGGCTCTGAGGCTCCGGCGCCTGGCCCGATCGCTCGCGTGGCTCTTCCCGGATCGCCAGACGGCGCTTCGGGCGTTCAGCACCTACGTGTTCCCGTACCCGCTGCCGCGGGGGGAAGACGAGACCGAGGACCGGCCTCTGATCCGGGAGCCACCGCGCCCGACCATCGTCGCCCGCGTCCTCGCCGACCTCGACGAGCCCTCGCCGCGCCGGTTCCGGCGGGGCGGACGGAAGCCCTTCTGAGGCCGTATGCCATGATACGGTATACCAGCCTGGCTCCGCATTGTCCGCGGGACCCGGCCTCTTGCGACCGCGAGGTGATCGCTTGGAACGCAGAACGCTCGTCGCCGACCGGATCGCAGAGCTCCTCCAGCGTGAGGGGGCGGAGTTCGTGGTCGGATTCCCCGAGAATCGGCTCCTGGACTCCGCCTCCGCGCTGGGCATACGGCCGATCGTCACCCGCACCGAGCGGGTCGCCGTCAACATCGCCGACGGCTTCGCCCGGGCGGCGAACGGCGAGCGGCTCGCGCCCTGCGTGACCCAGTACGGGCCCGGGGTCGAGGCCGCCTTCGGCGCCGTCGCCCAGGCATACGGCGACCGCAGTCCGATCCTGCTCATCCCCGGCGAGCACGAGCGGGCCGCCCAGTCCGCGCCGAACCTGTGCGCCGAGACCGCATATGCGCCGATCACGCGCTTCGCCGCCACGGTGAACGACGCCGCCCGGGCGCCCGAGGTGTTCCGACGGGCGCTGCACGCGGCCCGCGTCGTCCGCGACGGCCCGGTCATGGTCGCCGTCGCGACGGACGTCATGTGTGCGGAGGCCGGTGGGGCCGGCTGGGACGTCGCCTCGGCGCCGCGGCGGCTCTCGGCCGCCGCGGCGGAGGACGTCGCCGAGGCGCTGCGGATGCTGGCCGAGGCGTCGCGCCCGGTGATCCTGGCCGGCCAGGGGGTGCTGTACGCGGGCGCAACCGACGAGCTGGTCGCGCTGGCCGAGCGTACCGGCACGCCGGTCGCGACCACCCTGAACGGCAAGAGCGCGTTCCCCGAAGACCATCCGCTGGCGCTCGGCACCGCCGCGCGCACCCGCCCGGAGCCCGTCGACCGCTTCCTGGGCGAGGCCGACCTCGTGCTCGGCGTCGGCACGAGCTTCACCCGCTCGCTCTACATCACGACGCTGCCCGCCTCGGCGACGCTCGGCCAGATCGTGAACGACCCGCGCGACCTTGGCTGCGGGTACGACATCGACTTCGCGTGCGTCGGCGACGCGCGGGTCGTCCTGCGCCAGATGCTCGACCGGCTCGATGCCGAGGCCGCTCCGGGACGCGACCCGGCCGCCGAGGTCGCCCGGGTGCGGTCGGGTTTCCTCGACCGGTGGATGCCGCGCCTGACCTCGGACGCTGGGCCGATCAGCCCCTACCGGGTGGTGTGGGACCTGATGGCGACGGTCGACCGCTCGCGCACCGTCCTCACGCACGACGCCGGCCACCCCCGCGACCAGATCGTGCCGTTCTACGAGTGCCTGGTGCCGCGCGGCTACCTGGGCTGGGGCAAGTCGACCCAGCTCGGCACCGGCCTCGGCCTGACGATGGGCGCCCGGCTCGCCCGGCCCGACCGCCTCGCGGTGAACATCATGGGCGACGCCGCCTTCGGGATGGTCGGGATGGACGTCGAGACGGCCGTCCGCTGCCGCATCCCGATCCTCACGATCGTCATGAACAACGGGCTCATGGGCGGCTACGGCGAGTACATGCCGCGAGCCGTGGAACGCTACGACGCCCACCGCCTGAGCGGCGATTACGCGGCCGTCGGCAAGGCGCTCGGCGCCCATGCGGAGCGCGTCTCCGACGCGGCCGAGCTCCGCGCCGCGATCACCCGCTGCGCGGCCGCCGTCGAGTCAGGCCGGACCGCCCTGCTCGAGGTGATGACGCACGAGGAGCCCGAGCTGGCGCTCGGCCCGCAGGTCTAGGAGGACTGGACGGCGTCACCGGCCGTGTCGCGCTCGGCGGTGACGGAGGCGATGAGGCCGTCGCGGAACGTGATCCGCCACAGCCCGGGCCAGTCGCGCAGCACCCCGTGCTCGTACCAGCAGATGCGGCCGCGGGCGATCATCGACCCGTCCTCCTGCGGCTCGGGCGCGGCGTCGCCCTCGAACACCGTGCGCGACTTGAACGCCTGGCGATACCAGGCACGGGCAGCCTCGCGGCCTGCGATGACGCCCGGCCGGCTGTAGAGGCGGAGCTCCACGTCCGGGTGCAGGACCGCGGCCAGCCGGTCGGCGTCCTTCCGCTCCAGCGCCTCTCGCATGCCGTCCACGAGCGCGAATGGATCCATCCCGTGGGGATCGTCTCAGAGCGGTTCGCGCGTGTCCACCCGGGCCGGCAGCCAGGCCGGCCGGCAGGCGCAGCGGACGGGGCGGGGGAACGGCCGGTACGCCTCGGCGGGCCGGGTCGTCTCCTGCGTGACGCCGGCGCCGCGGGCGAGCGCGGCCGGCTCGCGCAGGTAGACGAGGCCCTTGCGTCCACCGCGGGCGCCGACGGCGAGCACGATGGAGGGCCTGTCGCCGGCGCCGACGATCACGTGGGCCGTGCCGCCCGGGCAGTGGACGAAGTCCCACGCCCTCAGCGTCCGCTCCTCACCCTCGACGATCAGCAGGCACTCGCCCGCGAGCACCACGAACGCCTCCTGGTGGTTCTCGCGGTGGTACATCCCGAGCGGCTCGCCCGGGCCGAGCACGTTCAGGTTGATCCCGAGCTGCCGGAACGGCCGCTTGCCCTCGAAGTCGCAGCCGGCGCCGAGCGGCCCGAAGTCGCGCCAGCGCGACTCGGCGGCGTTCAGCACGAACCACCCCTCCCCGTCCGGGGCGAGCCCGAACCGGGTCGCGCGCAGCGGGGCCTCGGGAACGGCCATCGCGCCCGCGCCTCAGGCGAGCTCTGGCGCCTGGCGGCCGTACGTCGCCTGGACGTGGTCCAGGTGGTCGCGCATCGCCTGCTGCGCCGCCGCCGGGTCGTGCTCGGCGACGCGGTCGCGGATCGCGCGATGCATGTCGATCACGAGCCGCCGCTCGGCCGGGCCCAGCGAGAGGTTGCGCCGCCGCACCTCGACCAGCATCTCGCCGATCGAGTCGTGCAGGACGCCGAAGAGCTCGTTGTGCGTCGCGGCGGCGACCGCGCGGTGAAAGGCGAGGTCGACCTCGATGCTCGTCTTCAGGTCGTCGACGCTCTCGCTCATCTCGGCCAGCGTGGCGTCGATGCGCTCGATGTCCTCGGGCGTCGCCCGCTCGGCGGCGATGCCGGCCGCCGCCACCTCGAGCACGCGCCGCACCTCGTCGACCTTGGCGTACTCGAGCATGCTCCCCTTGACGAAGTGGCGCATCGACTCGCGCACGGTCTTCGCGTCGACGGCGACGATGCGCACGCCGCTGCCGCTGCGCACCTCGAGCAGGCCCTTGGCGTGGAGCGCCCGGATGGCCTCGCGGATGACGGTTCGCGAGACCCCGAACTGCTTGCCGAGCTCGCGCTCCGGCGGCAGCGCGTCGCCCGGCTTGAGCCGGTTCGACACGATCGTCTGGAGGATCGCCTCGGTCACCTTGTCCGACAGCCGCGCGTCACGATCGACGGCCTCGAAGACGCTCACGGGCTCGGTGTTCTCCTGGTGATCGATGGCGCAAACCTACCACGGGGCTCTGCGGGCGAGAAGGTCGCTAGACTCGCGCCATGGAATCGTTGCAAGCGACCGCGACGCTGCGATGGGAGGGCCTGCGCGGCCGCATCGAGGGCGAGTCGGGAGCGCTGTCGGTGGCGACGGCGACCCAGGCAGAGCTGGGCGGCCCGGGCGGCGAGTCGAACCCCGAGGAGCTGTTCTCGGCGGCGCTCGCGAACTGCTTCACCTCGACGCTCACCGGCATGGCCCGGGCGCGCGGCGTCGACCTGGCCGAGATCGAGACGACCGTCTCCGCGAAGCTGGCCTGGGACGACGACACCCACCACCATCTCTCCGACGCCTCGCTCCACGCCGTGATCGCCTCGCCGGCCCGCGAGGCCGACGTGCGCAAGCTGGTGGACGACGCCGGCAAGCACTGCCCGGTGTGCCAGGCGATCTCGGGCAGCGTGGCGCTGCACGTCACCGCCGACGTCATCCCGGTATAACCGTCCTGCGGCGGCAGGGACAGGTAGGATGGCATACCGGTGCGGCTGAACCGCCTCCGGGAGGGCTGATGGGGATCGTGCTCTACGACAATCCGGCCTCGTCGAACGCCATGAAGGTGCGGTTCCTGCTGGCGGAGCTCGGCCTTCGCTACGAGCGCAAGCATGTCCCACTCGCCCATCCCCGGCCCGACTGGTACCGGGCCGTCTACCCGTTCGGCACGGTCCCGTTCTTCGAGCACGGCGACCTCCGGCTGGGCGAGTCGAACGCGATCCTGCGCTACCTCGCCAACCGCGAGGGCCGCACCGACCTCTACCCGACCGAGCCGGCCGCGCGCGCCGCCGTCGACTGGGGGCTCGACGCGTGGAGCACACAGTTCCGGGGGGCGTTGTTCCCGGCCGAGCGGATCGGGCTCATGGCGAAGCCGATCGACGACGGCGGCAGCCGCCCCGAGGACGCCGACCCGGCCGAGCTGGCCGCGGCGATCGAGGCGGTGAAGCCCAGGCTCGACATCATGGAGTCGTTCGTCGCGGGCAACGGCACCGTCGTCGGCTCCTTCACGCTGGCCGACATCGCCTTCGCACCGGTGCTCTGGCGCTGGTACAAGATGCCGCTCTCGTTCGACCCCTGGCCGAAGGTGGCCCTGCTGCGCGACACGGTCACCGCCCGCCCGGCCTTCTCCGCGATGGGGCCGCGGTGATCCCGGAGCCGGTCCTGCGGCGCGACCTGGTGGGCTACGGCCGCACGCCGCCCCGGTTCGAGTGGCCGGACGGCGCCGGCGTCGTCGTGAACCTCGTCCTCGTCTACGAGGAGGGGTCGGAGTACTCCGTGCTCTGGGGCGACGACCGCAACGACGGCTGGGGCGAGTACGCCGACCCGGGCGTCCAGCCGCCCCACCGCGACCCCGGCACCGAGTCGCACTACGAGTACGGCAGCCGTGCCGGCGTGTGGCGGCTCGCGCGCATCTTCGACGGGGCGAACGTGCCGGTGACGGTCTCGGCTGCCGCCGTCGCCCTCGAGCTGAACCCCGGCGTGGCCGAGTGGATGCGCGAGCACGACCACGACCTGCTGGGCCACGGCTGGCGCTGGAACGAGCCCTGGACGATGAGCCGCGAGGAGGAGCGCGCAACCATCGGCCGCGCCGTCGAGACCTACCAGCGCGTGCTCGGGCGAGGGCCGGAGGGGTGGAACTCACGCTCCTGGCCGAGCGAGAACACGCGCGAGCTCCTGCTCGAGCAGGGCGGGTTCATCTACCACTCCGAGGGCTACTCCGACGACGTGCCCTACTACGAGCCGATCGGCGGCAAGCCGTTCCTGGTCGTGCCGTACTCGAAGACCTACAACGACTCGCGGTATCTGATGAGCCCCGGCTTCTCGAGCCCGCGCGACTTCCTCGACACGGCGATCCTGGGGATCGACGAGCTCGCCCGCGAGGCGGACGAGCGGCGGACGCTGATGACGTTCGCCGTGCACGCGCGCTGGAGCGGCCAGGCCGGCCGGGCCGCCGTCGTGCGCCAGTTCATCGAGCACGCGCAGGGCATCCCCGGCGTCAAGTTCATGCGGCGGGCGGACATCGCCCGGTGGTGGCTCGACCGCTACCCGCCGCCGTGAGGTGCGTCGTCTATCACGGGGTCGGCGGGCCCGAGGTCGTCGCCGTCGAGGAGCGGCCCGATCCCGCGCCGGGCAAGTTCGAGGTCGCGCTCGAGCCGGCGTTCGCCGGCGTGAACCCGGCCGACGTGCTCCAGCGGGAGGGCAAGCATCCCGTCCCCGCCGGATCGCCCAAGGACGTGCCCGGGCTCGAGGTGGGCGGCCGGGTGGTCGAGTGCGGCGAGGGTGTGACCGCGTTCCAGCCCGGCGACCGCGCCTTCGGCCTGGTCGGCGGAGGCGGCCTCGCCCAGCGGGTGATCGCCCACGAGCGTGAGCTCGCCGCCGTGCCCGATGCGCTCGACGACGAGGTCGCTGCCGCTGCGCCCGAGGCGTTCCTGACCGCGTTCGACGCGATCTGCCTCCAGGCCGGGCTGGCCTCGGGCGACACGCTGCTCGTGAACGGCGCCAGCGGCGGCGTGGGGACGGCGGCGGTGCAGATCGCCGTCCACCTCGGCGCCCGGGTGGTCGCGAACGTGCGCTCGGAGGAGCTGCGGCCGCGCGTCGCCGGGCTGGGCGCGACCGCGCTCGGCGCCGACGAGGCGTTCGCGCACGTCCAGGAGGAGGGCGGCGCCGACGTCGTGCTCGAGCTGGTCGGCGCCCCGCACATGGCCGGGAACGTCGCCTCCCTCGCTCGCGGCGGGCGCATCATCGTCGTCGGCGCGAAGCCGGGCGACGAGGCGGCCATCGTCCTGCGCGACCTGATGAGCCGCCGCGGCCACGTGATCGGGACGACGCTGCGCACGCGGCCGCTGGAGGAGAAGGCGCACCTCGTGCAGGAGTTCGGGCGCCGGATCGTCCCGGCGATGGCCGCCGGCCGGATCCGCCCGATCGTCGACCGCGCCTTCCCGCTCGACGAGGTCGGCGCCGCGCTCGCCTACGTGCGTGCCCCGGGCAAGTTCGGCAAGGTGCTGCTCGACCTCGCCGGCCGGGGCGGCTGATGTCGCTGCGGGCCGGGATGATCGGGGGCGGGTGGATCACCCGTGTCCATGCGCCGGCGATCGACGCCGCGGAAGGCGTCGACCTGGTCGCGGCCTGCGACATCGACCTCGACCGGGCCGAGGCGATCGCCGGCCCCCGCGGCGGCCGTGCCTACACGAGCTGGGAGGAGATGTACGAGCGCGAGGACCTCGACGTGATGTGGGTGTGCACGCCGCCGCTGCACCACCGCGACCCGGCCGTCGCGGCGCTCGCGGCCGGCATCCACGTCTACCTCGAGAAGCCGATCGCGCGCACGCCGGCCGATGCCGAGGCGATCGTCGCGGCGGCGGATGCGGCCGGCTCGACCGTCTGTGCAGTCGGCTACCAGTGGCACGCGACCGAGCTCCTGGCCGATGCCCGGCAGGCGCTCGAGGGCCAGCGGGTGGGGATGCTCGTCGGCCGCAACTTCGGCCCGGTCAGCGGCCGGCCCTGGTTCGTCGACCGCGCCCAGGGCGGCGGCCAGCTGCTCGAGCGGGGCAGCCACCACATCGACCTCCAGCGCGCGATCGCAGGCGACATCGTCGCCGTCCAGACGACCGCCGGGTCGGTGCGCCTGGCCCAGGCGGACGGCCCCCGCGGCAACATCGACGACGCGATCACGCTCCTCTTCCACTTCGCCAACGGCGCGCTCGGCTGCGTGCACACGGTCTGGTCGCGCGACGGCCAGCCGGAGCTGTACGCGACCGACATCCTCGCCACCGACGCGACCATCGCGCTCGAGCTCGGCCCCGACCGCTTCCGCATCAGCGGACAGTCGGCCGGGCGCGACCTCGCCGCCGAGTACGGCGAGCCGATGCACCGGTCGATCGCGGGGTTCCTGGACGCCGTCCGTGCCGGCGACCCCGGCCGCGTCTACTGCACGCCGGCGAACGCCCTGCAGACGCTCCGGGTGGCGCACGCGTGCGAGCGAGCGCTCGAGACCGGCTCGGTCGTCTCGGTGTGATGGAGCTCAAGCGCATCGACCACGTCGGCGTCGTCGTCCGTGGGCTGGCCGACCCGGCCGCGCTGCTCGGCTCGCTCGGCCTCGAGCTCGCGCGCACGAACCGAAACGACGAGAGCAGCGGGCACTACTTCCCCTGCGGCGACGCCAGCATCGAGCTGATCGAGGTGCACGACGACGAGGCCCGGGCGCGGCGTCTCCCCGAGGGCGCCGACGCCGTGATCGAGCACATCGCGATCGAGGTCGACGATCTCGAGGCGGTGCACCGCACGCTCACCGAGCGCGGGGTCGACGTCACCTGGCCGCCGTTCCCTTCGGGCGACGCGGCCATGATCTGGACGGATGCGGCAACGAGCGGCGGGGTGCAGTACCAGTTCCTGCGCCGGCCGGCGGCGTGAGGGTCGCGGTCGTCGGCGCGGGCGCGATCGCCCGCACCCACCTCGGCCACCTGGCGGCGCTCGGGCACGAGGTCGCCGCGGTCTGCGACCCGCAGCCGGAGCGGGCGCGGGCCCTGGCCCCTGCCGGGGCCGAGGCCTACGCCGATTGGCGGCCGATGCTCGAGGCGATCGACGTCGATGCCCTGTTCATCTGCTCGCCGCCCGCGACCCACGCGCAGCCCGCGGTCGCCGCGCTCGCGCGCGGGATCCCCGTCTACCTGGAGAAGCCGCTCGCCCGCTCGCTCGCCGACGGCCGCGACATCGTGACCGTCTGGGAGACGTCGGGATGCGTGTGCGCCGTCGGGTTCCAGTGGCGCAGCCTCGATGTGGTCGCGGCGGCCAGGGAGGCGCTGGCCGGGGCGCACCCGGGCCTGCTGGTGAGCCGCAGCTTCGGCGGCACCGAGCCGGCCCGGGGCGACCTGGCCCCGGCCGCCGCCGGCTCGTGGTTCTCCGATCTGCGCCAGAGCGGCGGGATCCTGTTCGAGCTCGGCAGCCACGACATCGACGTCCAGCGGGCGATCGCCGGCGAGGTGGAGTCGGTGCAGGCGGTCGCCGGCGCGGGCCTGCTCGCGCTCTCCGACCGCGACCCGGCCGGCCGGCACGACGCCGTCTCGCTCGTGCTGCGCTTCCGCGGCGGCGGCATCGGCGCGATCCACGTGGGCTGGTCGGCGGAGGGCTCGCCGAGCGTCTACACGCTCGACGTGCTCGCGGCCGAGGCGACCCTTGCGCTCGAACTGGGCAAGGCGCCGGCGATGCGCGGCCGGGCGCGCGGCCAGCTGATCGCGGCGGCCGACACCGTCGACGCCCGCCTGCGCACGCACGAGCGCTTCTTCGCCGCCGCCGAGCGCGGCGACACCGGCGCGGTCGCCTGCACCCCGCGCGACGCGTTCGGCACGCTCGCCGTCGCCCTCGCCTGCGAGTCGGCGATCGCCACCGGCCGCGAGGTCGCGGTCGCCCGCTGACCGGCTCTACAGTTTGCCGGGGATCAGCGGGAGCCCGGTGGCGTCGGTCTCGACCCGCCAGAACGTGCCGGTGCGCTCGTCCGCGTGGATCTCGGCCGTCGCGGTCGCCGTCACGTAGAGCGCCGACCCGTCGAAGATGCAGTTGGTGGCGTGCTGGCCGAGGTTGATCTCCTCGAGCACCTCGCCGTCCGGCGAGATCACGGTGACGCCGCCCGAGATGGTCGTGCAGACGAACGCGCGGCCGTCGGCGGCGAACGCCATCCCGTCCGGCACGTGGCCGTCGGAGAGCTGGCACCACGTGGTGGCCTCGCCGTTCTCGAGCCGGCAGACGCGGTGTGCGGCCGACTCGGTCCAGTACATCCGCTTCTGAGAGTCGAACGCGATCCCGTTCGGGTAGACGTTCGGCCGCTCCATCAGGAACTCGCCCCGACCGCCGGAGCCGAGGACGAAGAGCCGCCCGGGCGCGCGATCCTCGGGCGCGAAGCGGTCGTCCTGCTCGGTGCCGGAGTCTGTGAACCAGAGCCGGCCGTCGGGGCCGAAGGCGAGGTCGTTGGGACCCGCCAGCTCGTGGCCGCCGATGCTCGACGAGAGCAGCTCGACCGACCCGTCCGCGCTCACCCGCTGGATGCCGCAGACCGCGCTCAGGTCGCCGCTGCCGGGGACGTTGCCGCCCTGGGTGACGTAGATCGCGCCGTCCGTGCCGAGCAGGGCGCCCCACGGCGATCCGCCGGTCACGGCATACGTGCCGAGGGCCCCGTCCTTCCAGCTGCGCAGCTCGCCCGTGTTCCCGTCGCAGAAGACGATCTCGCCGTTCGGCATGACGACGGGCCCCTCGGGAAAGCCGAGATCAGAGGCGAGCAGCGTTGCATCCACGGCGAACATCCTTTCGACGGGTGAAACCGGTATGATCGCATACCAGGCCTGTTTCGGGGCGCCGGCGTCGTGGCCGGCGCGCGGGAAGGGGACAATGTAATGGTCGTTGCAGGCGCACGCATCGGGGCTGACAAGCGATCAGCCTATTGAGATACTCGCCCCCATGCCTCGACGCCCGCGCCTGATGCCGCCCCGCCCGGTCGCCCTCCGCGGCGCCGGATCACCGGTACGCCCCCGCCACCCCCGGCGCGATCTGCGCGCACGCCCTTCCGCCTGTGCGCGCACGCCGGCGGGCGTCCCGATCTGCCTGGACGTGACCGTTCACGAACCCATCTGGAGGACACGGTGACCGACCGTCAAGACCTCGATCGAATCCCGGGCCAAGACCTCCTCGACGGACGCTTCTCACGCGGGGGCCTCCTCAAGGGCGCCGCCGCGCTCGGCATCGGCATGTCGCCGCTCCTGGCCGCGGCCTGCGGCGGCGGCTCCAGCTCGAGCACGGCCGCGTCGAGCTCGGCCGGCGCGCCGCGCCGCGGCGGCCAGCTCAAGCTCGGCTTCGTCGGCGGCGGCACCGCCGAGACCGTCGATCCGTTCATCGGCGTCACGCCGATCGACGAGGGCCGCATCCAGAACCTGTACGACCCGATGGTGATCGTGAACCCCGACCTGACCACGTCGCCGGGGCTCGCCCTCGAGTGGAACCCGAACTCCGACGCGACGGTGTACGAGGTGAAGCTGCGCGACGGGGTCACCTTCCACAACGGCAAGTCGTTCGGCGCCGACGACGTCATCTACTCGATCCAGCAGATGTCGAAGCCGGCCAACTTCGGTTCCTACCCGTTCGTGTCCGGCATCGACGTCGCCAACATGAAGGCGGTCCGAAAGGACCTGGTGCGGATCCCGTTGAAGGCGCCCGACGGCGACCTGGCCGCGAACTTCACCTATTACAACACCTGGATGGTCCCGGCCGGCCAGACCGACTACAAGCATCCGATCGGGACCGGGCCGTTCGCGTTCGAGTCGTTCACGCCGGGCCAGCAGAGCGTCTTCAAGAAGAACCCGAACTACTGGCAGACGGGCAAGCCGTACGTCGACTCGCTGATGATCACGTCGATCACCGACCCGACGGCGCGCCTGAACGCGCTGCTCGCCGGGACGATCGACGGCATGGCCCAGCTGCCGTTCCAGGAGGCCAAGGCGCACCAGGCCACCGGCGACATCAACGTCCTCGTGGCGCCGTCGCCGCAGGCCATGATGTTCTACATGGACACTCAGAAGGCCCCGTTCTCGGACAACCGGGTGCGGCAGGCCTTCCGGCTGATCGCCGACCGGCCCGCACTCGTCGAGGGCGCGATCTCCGGGTTTGGCACCGTCGGCAACGACACCGTCGGCAAGGGGCTGCCCTACTACGACACCTCGCTGCCGCAGCGGGTGCAGGACATCGACAAGGCCAAGAGCCTGCTCAAGGCCGCCGGGCAGTCGAACCTGACGGTCGAGTTCCAGACCTCGGACATCTTCCCCGGCTTCGTCGAATCGGCCACGCTCTTCGCCCAGCAGGCGAAGGCCGCCGGCGTCACGGTCAACCTGAAGCAGGAGCCGGCCAACTCCTACTACAACCCGAGCCTGCTCTACCTGAAGATGGCGTTCGCGGAGACGCAGTGGCCGATGCTCTCGCTGAAGTACTTCTACCTCCAGGCCCTGTCGACGGGCGCGCCGTACAACGAGACGCACTTCAAGCAGGCCGCGTTCAACACCGCGCTTGCGAACGCGATCGGCGAGCTCGACAAGACGAAGGCGCAGGACTACTGGAACCAGGTGCAGCAGATCCAGTACGACCAGGGCGGCTACCTGCAGTGGACGAACGCCGACTGGGTGGACGCGGTGTCGAAGAAGGTGCAGGGGCTCAAGCCGCACGCCGCCGGCGCGCTCGGCAACTACCTCTTCATGGACGCGTGGCTCTCGGCGTGATGGCGACCCCAGTCGGCCCGTGACCGCGGCTGCGGAGCCGCGGACCGTCCGGCGGGAGATCTCGCCGGTGCTGGCGTTCCTCGGCCGCCGCCTCCTCGGTGCGTTCGTCGCGCTGTTCGTGGCGTCGATCGTGATCTTCGCCGCGCTGAACATCCTCCCGGGCAATCCGGCCAGCGTCATCCTGGGCCGCAACGCGACCCCGCAGGCGGAGGCGGTGCTGACGAAGCGGATGCAGCTCGACCGGCCGGCGACGACCCGCTACGCCGACTGGCTCGAGGGCTTCGTCCACGGCGACCTGGGCGTGTCGGCGGTGAGCCTCGCCCAGGGCCAGCACGAGTCGGTCTGGCAGCAGATCTCCGGGCCGTTGAAGAACTCGGCCATCCTGGCGGCGATCGCGGCGCTCTTCATGATCCCGCTCTCGATCGGGCTCGGGGTGATCGGCCCGATCTTCCCCGGCAAGGCGGTCGACCACGCCATCTCGGTCCTCTCGCTCGGGGCCATCGCCCTGCCGGAGTTCGTCACCGGGTCGCTGCTGATCGGCGTGTTCTTCGTCGCGCTCGACTGGCTGCCGCCAGTCGCGATCGTGCCCCCGGGCGGGAACCCGCTCGACAACCCGTCCCAGCTCGTCCTGCCCGTGCTGACGCTCCTCTTCGCCTCGCTCGCCGCCGGCATCCGCATGGTTCGCGCGGGCATGACCGAGGTGCTCCAGACCGAGTACGTCCAGACGGCGCGGCTGAACGGCGTCGCCGAGCGGCGGGTGCTGTCGCGCTACGCGCTGCGAAACGCGCTCGCGCCGAGCGTGCAGGTTCTCGCACAGAACCTGCAGTGGCTGATCGGCGGGATCATCATCACCGAGAGCGTCTTCGCGTACCCCGGCATCGGGACGACGCTCGTGAACGCTGTCCAGAACCGCGACGTGACCGTCGTGCAGTCGGTGGCGATGCTGATCGCGGTCGTCTACGTCGTCCTCAACCTGCTCGCCGACCTCGTCGTCATGCTGCTCGTGCCGAAGCTGCGGGAGCCGGTATGAGGGAGCGGTTCCGGTTCCTGCGCACGACGTCGGGTGCGATCGGCGCGGGCATCGTCCTCTTCGTCGTGCTCGTGGCGATCTTCGGGCCGTACCTGGCGCCGCACGACCCGACCGCGCCGGTCGGGATCCCGCTCTCCGGCTCGTCCAGCCACGCTTGGCTGGGAACCGACTTCCTCGGCCGCGACGTGCTCAGCCGCGTGCTCCACGGCGGCCGGTCGGTGATCGGCTACGCGGCCGCGGCCACGGTCCTGGCCTACCTGGTCGGGATGGCGATCGGCCTGACGGCCGGATACACCCGCTCCCTGGTCGACCCGGTGCTGATGCGCTCGGTCGACGTGATGCTGGCCTTCCCGCCGCTGCTCTTCCTGCTCGTCCTGATCGCCGGGGCGGGGACGAGCATCGCCGTCCTCATCATCGGCGTGGCGGCGATCCAGGCGCCCGCGATCAGCCGCATCGTGCGCACCGCAACCCTCGAGGTGTCGACCCGCGGCTACGTCGAGGCGGGCATCGCCCGCGGCGAGCGCGCGTTCGCGGTCATCGGCCGCGAGGTGCTCCCGAACATCCTGGCGCCGGTGCTCGTCGATGCCGGCCTGCGGTTCACCTACTCCATCCTGATCATCGCCTCGGTCAACTTCCTCGGCCTCGGGCTGCAGCCGCCCAACTCCGACTGGGCGCTCATGATCAGCGAGAACCGCACCTACATCCAGCTGAATCCGTGGTCGGTGCTGGTGCCGGCGGCGATGATCGGGCTGCTCACGATCGGCATCAACCTGACCGGCGACGCGATCGCCCGCAGCCTGGGCCGCTCGTACGTGCCCCGCACCACCCGGAGCGTCGTCTCGTGAGCGCGGTCGCCACCGAGCCGGTCGTCCGGGTCGAAGACCTGTGCCTCCACCTCGCGACCGGCGAGCCGGTCGTCGACGGTGTCACGTTCAGCGTCGCGCCGGGTGAGATCGTCGGCCTCGTCGGCGAGTCCGGCAGCGGCAAGACGACGACGGCGCTCGCCCTGCTCGGCTACACCCGGCCTGGCGTCGTCGTCAAGGGCGGCACGGTCGAGGTCGGCGGCGAGAGCATCCTCGGTCGCGACGGCCGGGCGCTGCGCAGCCTGCGCGGGAAGA
Source organism: Gaiellales bacterium (assembly GCA_036273515.1). Lineage (GTDB taxonomy): Bacteria > Actinomycetota > Thermoleophilia > Gaiellales > JAICJC01 > JAICJC01. Next base: position 20,543 of record DASUHM010000017.1, on the reverse strand, counting down.
CGGTGTCGTACGTGCCCCAGGACCCCGGCGGCTCGCTCAACCCGTCGATGCGGGTGGGCGACGCGATCCTCGACGTGCTCCGCGCGCATCGCGCCGGCGGCGGCGTCGACCCGGTGCGCTCGGCGCTCGAGCGGGTCGAGCTCGGCAGCGACCCGCGCTTCGCAGGCCGCTACCCCCACCAGCTCTCCGGCGGCCAGCAGCAGCGCGTGACGATCGCGATGGCGTGCGTGTGCGACCCGCCGGTCGCGGTGCTCGACGAGCCGACGACCGGTCTGGACGTGCTCACCCAGGACCGGATCCTGGCCGAGCTGCGCCGGCTGCGCGACGATGACGGCATGGCGATGGTCTACGTCACGCACGACCTGGCCGTCGTCTCCCAGATGGCCGACCGGATCGTCGTCATGTACGCCGGCCGCGTCGTCGAGAACGGCCCGGCGACCGAGGTGATCGAGCGGCCCAGGCACCCGTACACGCGCGCGCTGGTCGAGGCCATCCCCGACTTCAAGAACCCGCGCGCGCTGCGCGGCATCACGGGCATCTCGGTCGGCGTCGGCGAGTGGCCCGGCGGCTGCGCCTTCGCGCCTCGCTGCGCCCACCAGGAGGCGCGCTGCCACGAGACGGTGCCGGCGCTCGACGAGGCGGTGCCCGGCCACCACGTCCGCTGCCTGCGCTGGATGGAGCTCGATCTCCAGGCCGGCGACCGCAGCAACGGCCGCGCGGCGGGAACCTCCGCCGAGTCGGCGCCGCTGCTCCAGGTGTCGGGCCTCGAGGCGCGCTACCGGTCGAGCCGGTCGGCGAGCCCCGCCGTCGATGCGGTCTCGTTCACCGTCGAGCAGGGCCGCTGCGTCGCGCTCGTCGGCGAGTCCGGCAGCGGCAAGACGACGATCGGCCGCTGCCTGGCCGGCCTGCACGTGCCGTCGGCCGGCACGGTCAGCTTCGACGGCGTCCCCATCGCCGGCGCCGCCCGCAAGCGCCCGCTCGAGGTGCGGCGGCGCATCCAGATCGTGTTCCAGAACCCGTACCAGTCGCTGAACCCGCGCCAGCGCGTGCGCCAGTCGATCATCCGGCCGCTGCGCGTCCTGCGCCGCCTGTCCCGGGCCGAGGCCGAGAAGGAGGTCGGCGAGCTGCTCGAGCGGGTGAAGCTGCCCACCCGCCTCGGCAACCGCTTTCCGGTCGAGCTCTCCGGCGGCGAGCGCCAGCGCGTCGCCATCGCCCGCGCCCTGGCCGCGCGGCCCGACCTCCTGATCTGCGACGAGGTCACCTCGGCGCTCGACGTGTCGGTGCAGGCGGCCGTGCTCGAGCTGCTGCAGGAGCTGCAGCGCGACCTGCGCCTGTCGATGCTCTTCATCACCCACAACCTCGGGGTCGTCGCCTGCATCGCCGACACCGTCCTCGTCATGGACCGCGGCACGCTGTGCGAGACGGGCACCGTGGCGGAGGTGCTCGCCAGCCCGAGCCACGAGTACACCCGGCGCCTGCTGGCCGCCGCCCCCTGCCTCCCCGACGGCGTCCTGTGAGCGCGGCCACCGCCGTCGTCGGGGGGACGATCGTGTCCCCCTCGGGTCAGGCCGCGGGTGACGTCCTCGTCCGCGACGGCGCGATCGTCGCCGTGGGCGCAGTCGAGCGCGCGGGCGCCGAGATCGTCGACGCGTCCGGCTGCCTCGTGCTGCCCGGGGCGATCGACGTCCACACCCACATCTTCGGGGCGGTCGCCGCGGACACCCGCTCGGCGCTGCTCGGCGGCACGACCTCGATGCTCGCCTTCGTCGACGCCGAGCCCGGCGAGCGGCCCGTCGAGGCGGCCCGGCGGACGATCGCCGACGAGCTGCCCGCGGCGTACGCCGACGTCGCACTGCACACGGTGATCTGGGAGCCGCAGAGCTACCGCCGCGGCGACATGCGCGACGTCCACGCCCTCGGCGTGGGCAGCGTCAAGCTGTGGCTGGCCTACATCGAGCTCGGCATCCAGGCCGACGACGACGTCGCGTTCGCCGTCATGCAGGAGGCGGCGGAGCTCGGCATGGTCGTGCTCGCGCACTGCGAGAACGGCCGGGTCGTCGATGTGCTCACCCGCGAGCTCGTGGCCGCCGGCGAGCTCGGGCTGGGGTCGCTCCCGCGCAGCCGTCCGATCGCGCTCGAGGCGGAGTGCGTGCACCGGTTCCTCGTCATGGCCGGCGTCGCCGGCGCGACCGCCTACGTGGTGCACGTGACCGGGCGGGGGCCGATGGAGGAGATCGCCGCGGCCCGCGAGCGCGGCCAGGCCGTCTACGGCGAGGCCTGCGTCCACCACCTGCTCTTCGACGAGTCCCACCACCACGGCGACGACGCGCTGCGCTACGTGATGACGCCGCCGCTGCGCACGCGCGCCGACCTACGGGCGCTGCGATCGGGGCTCGCGCTGGGCGGCCTTGACACCTTCGCCTCCGATCACTGCCACCTGCGCCTCGACCGCGACAAGGTGCCCGTGGCGGACGACTTCACGCAGGTGCCGACGGGGCTTCCCGGCGTGGGAGCGCGGCTGCCGATCGGGCTGGCGCTCGCCGGCGAGGACGGACTCACGCCGGAGCGGCTCGTCGAGGTCGCCTGCGCGGCGCCGGCCCGCATCTTCGGCCTGCCCGGGAAGGGCGCGCTCCTACCCGGGTACGACGCCGACATCGTCGTGTGGGATCCGTCAGCGCCGAGCCGGATCACGCTCGCGGGCCTCGGCGACGACCTCGACTGGACGCCCTACGACGGGTTCGAGCTGCCTGGCCGGATCCGGCACGTGCTGGCGCGCGGCGACCGCGTCGTCGAGGACGGAGGCTTCGTCGGCGAGGAGCATCGTGGCGGCTTCCTGGCGGTGGGCGGGTGAGCGGCGGCGCGATCGTCACCGGCGCGGCGTCCGGGATTGGCCGCGCGATCGCGATCCGGCTCGCCGCCGACGGGTTCGACGTGGTCTGCGCCGACGTCCGCCGTGACCCGATCACGGGCGGCGATCCCACCGACGCCGTCATCGCGGCGGCCGCGGGGAAGGCGCTTCACGTCGACGCCGACGTGTCGCTGCCCGAGGACTGCGAGCGGCTGGTCGCGATCGCCGTCGAACGGGCGGGCACGCTCGACGTGCTCGTGAACAACGCCGCCATCGCCGGCCGCCACTCGAAGCCGCTCGTCGAGACCGAGGTCGCCGACTTCGACGCCGTGATGGCCGTCAACCTCCGCGGGCCATTCGTGCTATCGCGGGCGGCCGTGCGGCAGATGCTGGCCCAGCCGTCGCGCGACGAGGTGCGCGGCCGGATCGTGAACATCACCTCTCAGCACGGGCTGGTGGGCGCGCCGGGTCACTTCTCCTACGCGGTCTCCAAGGGCGGCCTGCTGCAGATGACCCGCCAGATCGCGGTCGAGCACGGGAAGGATGGGATCCTGTGCAACTCCGTCTCGCCGGGCAAGATCGTCACCGGCACGCCGGGCGACCTGAGCGCCGACGAGGCCGGCCTCGCCTACGTCCAGTCGCGGACGCCGTTCTCGCGCCTCGGCCGGGCCGAGGACGTGGCGGCCGCCGTCGCCTACCTGGCCTCGGAAGCCTCCTACACCAGCGGCGCGAACCTGATGGTCGACGGCGGCTGGATGGCCTACTAGCTCCGTGCGCGCGGTCGTGATGACCCGTCCGGGCGGGCCGGAGGTGCTCGAGCTCGTCGAGCGGCCCGACCCACAGCCCGGGCCCGGCGAGGCCGTCGTGCGCGTCGACGCGGTGGCGGTGAACCGGCTGGACATCTGGGTGCGCGAGGACGTCGGCCACGCCTACGCCGCCCGGCTGCCCGTGATCCCCGGGTACGACGTCGGCGGCGAGGTGGCCGCGGTGGGCGGCGGCGTGACCGACGTCGCCGTCGGCGAGAGCGTCTACGTCCACTACGACTTCTCGTGCGGCCGCTGCGCCTTCTGTCTGGAGGGCGACGAGGCGGCCTGCGCCGCCTACGAGGTGATGGGCGTCCAGCGCGACGGCGGCTATGCCGAGCTCGTGGTCGCCCCGGCGCGGAACGTCTTCCGGCTCCCCGAGGGCCTGGACGCGCGGACGGCGGCCGCCGCCGGGTCGGTCTACCTGACGGCATATCACATGCTCTTCGCGCGGGCCGGCCTGCGCCCCGGCGAGACCGTGCTGGTCACCGCCGGCGGCTCGGGCGTCGGCGGCGCCGTCATCGCGCTCGCCAGGATGGCCGGCGCCCGCGTCATCGCGACCGCCTCGACGGCGGCGAAGCGGGAGCGCCTGCTGGCAGCCGGTGCCGACCACGCGGTCGACCACACCGCCGCGGGCTGGGCGGACGAGGTGCGCGCGCTCATCGGCGGCCGCGGCGTCGAGGTCGCGGTCGACCACGTCGGCCGCTCGGCGTTCCCGGGCGCGCTGGCCGCGCTCGCAAACCGCGGCCGGATTGTCCTGTGCGGGGCGTCGTCGGGCTCGGAGGCGACGATCGACCTGGTGGACGTCTTCGCCCGCCAGATCTCGATCATCGGGTCGAGCGACGGCTCCCGCCGCGAGCTCCACGAGGTCTTCCGGCTGCTGGGCGAGGGTCGCGTCGCCCCGCCCCCGATCTCGGCCGAGCTGCCGCTCGAGCGCGCGGTCGACGCCCAGGCCCTGCTCGCCTCCCGCGACCACTACGGCCGCGTGCTCCTCCGACCGGGGTCAGACCCCGAACGTTGAACGTGCGGAAGCTGTGACGGTTCCGTGACCGGAAACCGGAGCGGGTCGCGACCAAGCGGAAACCGCGTTCCTTCATGGCTGGGAGCAACGATGCTCACCCGGCCTCGCGGCCAGGGGGAGGGATGGCCTGCCTACTTCGGCGCCGGCGGCTTGGGCGGCTTCGGCTTGGGCGCCGGCTTCGGCTTCGGCGGTGGCTTCGGCTTCGGTGGCGGCTTCGGCGCAGGCGCAGGCGGCGGAGGTTTCGGAGCGGGCTTGGGCCGCTTCGGCGGCTGACTCGGTCGCGCCGGGCTCGACGCGGTTCGGCCAGACCTGGGGGCCGCCCTGCGATGGTGCACCGCCACCTCGATCACCCGCGCCGTCGCCGTCGCGGTCTCGCTCGACGTGACGATCCGGTCTACCGTGGCGGTCACCGTCCGAATGACCAGGCTGTGCTCGCGGCTCGTGGTCGTCACGGTCTCGACTCGAAGGAGATGGTCCGAGCGCGCTCCGCCGGTCGCCATCCCGGCGATCAGGCCGCCGGCGAGACACGCAAGACACGCCGACACCACGAACACAAGCCGTGCCGGATTCACGTGCATGCCGACCTCCAACCCGTTGCCCTGTCCGCGAGGCGCTACGGACGCTGACAGGTTACTGCCGCAGCGCCGGCCCGGCTACTGCCGGTTGGTCATGGCCAGGGATGGCCGCGCCACGGGGTCAGGCTGACCGCGTCGACATAGGTGCCGACCGAGTCTGAGATGCCCCCGTCGGCGAGCTCGATCCGCGTGCTCCTGCGGATCGCCCGCACCTTGAATGCGTACATCCTCCAGCTCGTGTTCCGCAGGCCGATCCCGCTCGCGCTGATCCGGCCGATCACGAACCGGCGCCAGTGGACGACCAGGATGTTCTCAGCGGCCGAGGTGCCGGGGCGCGGCGAGAAGTAGAGCTGGAGGCGGTAGAGGCGGCCGGGTGTGGTCGGCACCTTCTGCCAGATCCCGCTCGAGGCATCGGAGTCGAGCTCTACGAATTGCTGGCCGCCGAACGGGTCGCCGGCGGCGTGGTTCTGGATCTCGATGTCGGGGCCGGACGCCAGCCGCCAGCCGGGAATCGCGGGAAACGGGTGCGTGCTTCGCGGCGTCACCTTGGGGCGCTCGAAGCCGCCGTTGACCACCACGTTTCGTAGGTGCGGCGGAGCGGCGGTCGCGCTCGCCGGCGCGACGGTGAGGGTCACCGCCGCGAGGGCGGCGCCGAGCAGGAGACGCGCACGAGGCATGGATTCCCTCCAGTCTGCAGATGTCGAGGCGCGGAGCCCCCCAGTACAACGCAGCGGCGGCCCCGGGCGTTACCGCCCGGTACCCAGCTCGAGCCAGAACGGGACGAGCGCCCCCGCGGGCTGTGGATGCCGTGGCCCGAAACACGGTACCGGCAGGCTGTTATCGAATCGTTGCGCGACCGCGAGGATTTCTTGCAGGGATCGCCCGGCGCTACGCCGCGAGCCAGAAGCCGCGCAGCAGGTTCGCGAGCTGCTCCGGCTCCTCGCGGAACGGCGGGGCGAAGTGGTGGAGGTCCGGGAACACGGATTCCCGGAAGTCCGGACATGCCTCGGCCAGCCGCCGCCCGACGAGGCCGAAGCGGGCGGCGCTTCGCCCGCCCCGCACGAGGATGACCGGCACGCCGACGCGCCCCAGGTCGGCGCTCTCGAACCCCGTGTGGGCCGAGAGCATCGCCCCCAGCAGGTCGTCGCGGAAGTCCCAGGCGACCGGCCGGCGCGGCGGCGGCGCCGTCTCTCCGGGCGCCATCAGCATGTCCCGGAACGCCTCGGCCTGCTCCGGCGGGCCGGAGGAGCGCAGCGACCCGATCGCGGCCCGCCACGCCGCCTCGGCCGGATCCCAGTCGTCGTCGCCGATGAACGCCGGCTCGAGCAGGGCCACGCTCCGCACCGGGTCGCCGAGCGCGAGCGCCGCCGCCAGCGCCACGGTCGCGCCGGCCGAGAAGCCGGCCAGGTGCACCGGCCCGGAGCCCGCCGCCCCGACGACGGCGCCGACCTCGACGCCCATGTCGTAGCGGTCACCCGGGGCCAGGCCCCAGACCTGTAGCCCGAGGAGCGTCACGTCGACGTCCCCCCGGATCCGCCCGGCGAAGGCCTCGGCCGGCTCCGTCCCCGCCGGGTCGACCCACAGGACGCGGGGCCTCAGTACGCCATCCAGCCGCCGTCGACGAGCAGGTTCGTGCCGCTCACGTAGGAGCACTCGTCCGAGGCCAGGTAGAGCGCGGCGGCGGCGACGTCGTCCGGCCGGCCCAGGCGCGAGAACGGTGTGCGCGAGTGCGAGTAGGCGAGCACCTCGGGCGAGTCCGGCTCGTCGGCGGGACGGGTGAGGATCTTGCCCGGCGCGATCGCGTTCACGATGATCCCGCGCTTCGCGAAGTCGACCGCCACCTGTCGGGTCAGGTTGACGACGCCGCCCTTGGCCGTGCAGTAGGCGACGTGCCCGGGGGCGCCGATCATGCCGTGCTGCGACGAGAGGTTGATGATGCGGCCGCGGGCCTCGGCGACCGGCTCCTGGGTCAGCATCTGCCGGACGGCCCGCTTGCAGCACAGGAAGACGCCGCGCAGGCCCACGGCCATGATTGCATCCCAGTCGTCCTCCTCGGTCTCGAGCAGCCCCTTCGAGTGCGGCCCGGCGACGATGGCGTTGTTCACCATGACGTCGAGCCGCCCCGTCCGTGCCGCCGCCGTCGTCACCAGCCGGTCGATGTCGTCCCAGCGGGAGGCGTCGGCGTGGACGTACTCGGCGCTGCCGCCGGCCTCGGCGATCACGTCGACCGTCGGCTCGCCGCCCTCGCGCGGATCGGTGCGCACGTCGGCGCAGACCACGTGGGCGCCCTCCGCCGCGAAGCGCAGCGCCATCGCCCGGCCGAGGCCGGAGGACGCGCCGGTGATCGCGATCGTCTTGCCCTGCACCCTGCCGCTCATCCGCGTCCCTCCGCCAGTCGCTCGTCGAGGTCCCGGAACAGCGGCATCCCCAGCGGCCGCTCCATCTCCTCCGCCAGGTGCGCCACGACCCCGGCCGTGCGCGCCAGCAGCGCGAACCCGCGCACGATCTCGGGCGCGAAGCCGAGGTCCGCGAGCGCCGCGCCGGCCGCCCCGGCGCCGTTGATCGGAAGCCTGCGGCCGGCCCGCCCGGCGGCCGATTCGGCCACGAACTCGAGCGCGCGCAGGTGCGGACCGAGCGCGCCCGCCTCCGCCGCGATCGCGTACATGCGGGGCGTGCGCGGATCCTCGACCTTGTGGATGGGATGGCCCAGGCCGGGGACGCGCCGGCCCGCGCCCAGCCGGGCCGTCACCGCCGCGTCCGCCGCCGCCCGCAGTCCGGCCTCGTCGCCCGCCTGCGCCACGATCTCGGCCAGGAAGACGGCCGCGTCCTCGACGACGCCGAGGAACACCGATCCCGCTCCCAGCAGGCCGGCCGCCACCGACCCCTGGAGCGACTCCGGCGCGCCCGTGTGGGTGAGCCGGGCCGCCAGCACGGTCGGCGTCAGGCCGTGGTCGGCCAGCGAGACGAGCACGGCGTCGAGGAGCACGGTCTCGCCGCGCTCGGGCATCCGCCCCTGGACGAGCAGGAAGGCGAGCTCGGTGAAGGTGACCTTGCCCATCAGCTCGCCCGCGAGGTCGTGCCCGCGAACGGTGATCGAGTCGGCGGTGGTCCTGCCGATGTCGGTGCGTAGCCAGTCGCTCGTGCTCATGGTCTCCCCTCGAAGTCGATCTCCGCGGTCGTCCGCTCGCGGGTCAGCTCGTGCTTGGCGACCCGCCCGGTCGGCGTGTGCGGCAGCTCCGCCGTCGCCTCCATGTAGCGCGGCACCTTGAACGGGGCGAGCAGGCGGGCGGCGTGCTCGCGCACGGCGGCCAGGTCCGCGGCGGGGTCGTGGAGGGCGACGAACGCCTTGATCTCCTCCTCTGACAGCTCCGAAGGCACCCCGACGACGGCCGCCTCGAACACCGCCGGATGACCGGCGAGTGCCTCCTCGATCTCGGCGGGCGCGACGTTCTCGCCGCGGCGCCGGATCACCTCCTTGACCCGGCCGACGAACGTGTAGATGCCCTCGTCGTCGACGGTGACGAGATCGCCGGTGCGCAGCCAGCCGTCGGGCGAGAGCACCTGCGCGGTCTCCTCCGGCATGTCCCAGTAGCCCTTCATCACGGCCGGGTTCCGCAGCTCGAGCTCGCCCACCTGGCCGATCGCGGCCGGGCGGCCGTCGTGCATCACCCGGCCCTCGTTGACGACGCCGAGCGTCGGGTGCTGGCGGATGCTCCCGAGCGACCCGTAGGGACGCGTGCCTCTGGCCCAGATCGTCCCGTACGGCGTCTCGGACATCGCGTAGCCGCACACGATCCGCAGCCCGAAGCGGCGCTCGATCTCGAGGTGGCGCTCCTTCGGCGGCGCGGGGCCGGTGTAGCAGAGCCGCAGCGGCGTGTCGGCATCGTCCGGGCGCTCCGGCTGGCGCATGAGGATCTCGAGCATCGCCCCGATCGCATTGAACTCGGTGGCGCCGTGGCGGCGGGCCGACTCGAGGAACGTGCTGGCCGAGAACGACGGGAGGAGCGCCAGGCTGGCCCGCGCCCCGACCGATCCCAGCATGGAGTACGTCGGCGCGTTGATGTGGAAGAGCGGGAGCGACGTCATCAGGCGATCGTCCGGGCCGAGCTCCATCCACCAGGGGAACCCCACGCCCGCCATGGCGTAGGCGCGGTGGGTCTGGGTGACGAGCTTCGAGCGGCCCGTCGTGCCCGAGGTGGGGATGAGAACGGCGGCGTCGTCCGGGCCGGCCGGCCCGCGGCCCTCGAGGACGGCATCGTTCTCGAAGAGCGTCTCGACGCCGACGGCGCCCTCGATCGCGGCGTCCGAGACGACCAGCCGCGGCCGCACCTGGCCGAGCAGGCCGGCCAGCTCCGCCCCGGCGCTGCGCGGGTTGGCGGTGACGAGGATCGTGCCGGCGTAGGCCGACGCGAGCCAGGTGAAGACGTAGGCCGGCGTGCTCCGCATCGTCGCCAGCACCAGGTCGCCGGGGCCGAGCCCCGCCGCCACCAGCGCCGCCGCCGCCCGCCCGATCCGTTCGCGCGCCTCGGCGTAGGTGAACGACTCGTCGCCGGCGACGAGCCAGACCTTGTCCGGCACCGCGGCGACGGCCTCGTCGAAGAGCTCGGGGATCGTCTCCGGCATGGAGGCGGATCATCGCGGGTTGCCCGGGCCGGGCGCAACCGCCGCCGCGTAGACTCGCCCGCATGACCGAGACCCCCTTCGCCGACGCGATCGGCACGTACCTGCGCGACGTCCCGACGCCCTTCACGACGCCCGGGCACAAGCGCAATCCGGCCCTCGTGGGCGAGCAGTCGCTGCTCCTCTCCGACGTGCCCCACCACGGCGGCGCGGACACGCTGCGCAGCGACTACATGGTGCTCGAGCAGGCCGAGGCGCTGGCAGCGGCGGCGTGGGGCGCCGACATGTGCCGCTTCAGCCACAACGGCTCCACCCATCCCAACCAGGCGCTGTGCCTGGCCGCCACCCGCCCCGGCGAGCCGGTGCTCGTCCACCGCACCTGCCACAAGTCGGTCTACTCGGGCCTGATCCTGGCCGGGTCGCGGCCGGTGTGGCTCTCGCCGGACGTCTCGGATGAGCTCGGGATCCCGCTGGGGACGCCGGCCGAGCGGGTCATCGCCGCGCTCGACGCCGAGCCGGACATCCGCACCGCGATCCTGACCGAGCCCTCCTACGTCGGCGTGCTCTCCGACCTGCCCACCATCGCCGCGGCCTGCCACGAGCGCGGCGTCGCGCTCATCTGCGACCACGCCTGGGCGGCCCACTTCGGCTTCGCCGGCTCGGTGCCGAAGAACGCGCTCGCGCTCGGCGCCGACGCGATCGCGCTCAGCACCCACAAGACCCTCATGTCGCTCACGCCCGGCGCGCTGCTGCTCGCGCGGGACACCGGCCGGATCGATCTCGAGCGGCTCGGGGCGACCTTCGACATGCTGCTGACGACCAGCCCCTCGGCCATGATCTACGGCACGATCGACCAGGCCCGGGCGCGGATGCAGGCCGACGGCGAGCGGCTGATCGGGGCGGCGGTGGAGCTCTACGCACGCGCGCGCGCGGGCGTGGAGTCGATCGAGGGTCTGCGGGTGATCGGCGACGAGGCGGTGCTCGGCCATCCCTCGGTGCTGGCCCGCGACCCGCTGAAGCTCGTGATCGACCTGTCCGGCGCCCACGCCGACGGCCTCGCCGTCGACCGCTCGCTGCGGGCGCGGGGCGTGCAGGTCGAGGGCGCCGACCGGCGCATGCTGATCCCTCACATCACGGTCGGCGACGATGCCGGCCGCGTCGACGCATTTCTCCCGATCCTGCGGGCGGCCGTCGCCGAGCAGCGCGGCAGCGCGCCCGAGACGCCGCCGGTGGGGACGTCGTGGCGCACGCATCCCGAGCAGGCGATGACACCGCGCGAGGCGGCGTTCGCGGCCACCGAGCGGGTGTCGGCCGAGGCCGCCGTCGGCCGTGTCGCCGCCGAGTTCGCGGTGCCCTACCCGCCGGGGATCCCGGCGCTCGCGCCCGGCGAGGTGATCCGGGCGGAGCTGTGGGAGCGGCTGCGCGCGGAGGCCGCGCTGGGCGCGCGGATCTCCTACGCGAGCGACCCGACGCTGGGCTCGTTCAAGGTGGTGGCGGGCTGACCTCGGCCGCCGGGGCCGGGGGCTCGGCGCTGGCCTGAAGCAGCACGCCGAAGACGACGATCACCCCGCCGACGAGCGTCGCCGTCGCCGGCCGCTCCGAGACGGCCAGCCACACCCACAGCGGGCCGAGCACGACCTCGAGCAGCGTGATCGTGGCGATCTCGGCGGCCGGGATCAGCCGCGCGCCGATCGAGAGCAGGGCCAGGCCGAGGCCGATCTGGCCTGCGCCGAGCAGGATCAGGAGGACGAGGTTGCGGCCGTCGACCGAGCCGGGGTGGGCGAACCCCACGGCGCAGACGAGGATCAGGATCTGGGCCAGGGCGGTGGCCGGCGCCATGTTCATGTGCCGGTGGTGGCGCGTGATCACGATGCTGACGGCGAACGCGATCGGGATCACGATCGTGAGCAGCGTGACCAGGATGCCGCCGTGGCCGGGCGCGCCGACCATGACGCCGACGCCGGCGAGCGCGATCACCATCGCGAGCCCGGAGCGGCGCGACACCGGCTCGCCCAGCATCAGCCACGCCAGCAGCGCGGCCACCATCGGCGCGGCGGCCTGCAGGAAGAGGACGTTCGCGACCGTGCTGTAGTTCAGGGCGACGATGAACGCGCCCGAGGCGAGCGCCGTCGAGACGCTCACGCCGAGCATGGCCCAGCCGCTGCCGCGGATGGGCGCGGCCGGCTCCCGCCTCCGGCCCGCGGCCACGAAGATCGCGAGCGCGATGAACGCGAAGAACGCCCGTCCCGCCACCTGCGTGCCCAGGCCGACGTGGAGCTCGCGCTGCAGCACGCCCGCCGTCGACCACGCCAGCGCCGCCAGCGCGACGTAGGTCTGGCCACGGCGATGCTGCGACCGCGAGAAGCTGTCGATCGCCACGGAGGTTGCCACCTCTGTAGTCAACCAGACGCCCGCCCGAACCGGCGCTGGTGCAGGGCCGCCCGGCTAGGCGGCGAGACCGGTCGCCGCGTCGGCGGCGACGACGGCCAGGAGCGCGGCGGCGCAGGCCGGGTCGAACGCCGTGCCCGTCTCCGACCGGATCAGCTCGAGCGCCCGCTCGTGCGACCACGGCTCGCGGTAGGCGCGCCAGCTCGTCAGCGCGTCGAAGACGTCGACGATCGAGAGGATGCGGGCCTCGAGCGGGATGCGCTCGCCGGCGAGGCCGTGCGGGTAGCCGCCGCCGTCGACGCGCTCGTGGTGGGCGAGCACGATCGGGATCTCCTCGTCGAAGCTGCCGACCCGCGCGAGGATGTTGGCGCCGGCCTGGGGGTGCGTCTTGATGGTGCGGTACTCGTCGTCGGTCAGCTTGCCCGGCTTGTTCAGGATGTCCGGAGCGATCCGCAGCTTGCCGATGTCGTGGAGCAGGCCGGCCACCGCCAGGCGCCGCAGCGCCGGCGCCGGCAGCGAGAGCCGTTCGCCGACGGCGACGGCCAGCATCGCCACGTTCTGCGAGTGGACGAGCGTGGACGGGTCGTGGTGATGCAGGTCGGCCTTGAGCGACTTGACGTAGCCGCCGAGCAGCTCGGACTCGGAGTCGAGCAGGTCGGCGGCGCGGGTGCGGCGGCGCAGGGCGTAGGTGGGCGTGCGTCGCGTCAGGTCGCGGGTGACGGCGGCCGCGACGGCCAGGAAGCCGGCGGCCTCGAGGCCGTGCCCGGCCCAGAACGTCCACGACCACACGGGCGAGAGCAGGTAGGTCGGGATCGACGTGCCGAGCCACACGAGCCCGACGGCGACGGCGGCGTCGCTCGGGCGGCGGGTGAGCAGGTAGGTCTGCCACGTCCGCCAGGCCAGCCAGCCGTAGACGCCGCAGGCCGGCGTGAGCAGGATGTAGGCGCCGGGCGAGACGTTGACCGGGACGAGCGGGATCAGGGCGGGATGGCCGAGGCCGATCGCGCCGAAGGCGACGAGCGCCGCCACGGTGGCGGCGGTCGCCTGGGCGATCCGGCGGGGCGCGTCGGTCATCCGCACCGGGACGAGCAGCGCCACCGCGAACAGGATCCCGCCGGTGGGGACGGCCAGGGCGCCGGCCAGGCCGACGGTGGCGTTTCGGCCGTACTCGCCGAGGATGAATCCGGGCGTGGCCGCGGCGTGGACGATGAGGAGCCCGGCCATGGCCAGGAAGCCGACGCCGACGAGGCCGCCGCGGATGTCGTTCTCGCGCATCGCGACCCGCACCATCAGCATCGCGGCCAACAGGGCGGCGAGGGCGGCGCCGCCGACGGCGAGCACGTGGGTCGGGGGCGAGACGAACGCGCCGGTCACCGGCAGGGCGTTCGAGCGCACGAGCGTGTACCCCACGGCGGGGAGAAAGGCGAGCAGGAAGAGCCCGGCGCGGCGAAGCTGGTGGTCGTTCACACCCCGGTTATCGGGCGCGCGCGGGCCGGTTTGAGGCTGCAGGCTGACCTAGAAGGCGGCCGTGCGGACGTCGCGCGGAAGGCCGGCGCGGGCGTAGCCGGAGCTGCCCTGGGTGCGCAGCTCGCGGGCGCCGGCCAGGAGCGCCCCGTAGGCGGCGCTCGCGAGCAGCGATCCGGTGGACACGCGGCGCACGCCGAGCTCGCCCAGCTCGGCCACCGGGGGCGTGTCGGGCAGCGCGAGCACGTTCACGGGCACGCCGACCGCGGTCACCACGGCGCGGATGTCGGCCGGATCGGTCAGCCCCGGTGCGTAGACGGCGTCCGCGCCCGCGGTCTCGTAGGCGACGAGGCGAGCGATGGTGTCGTCGAGGTCGTCCACGCCGTGGAGGTGGTTCTCCGAGCGCGCCGTCAGCACCATCGGCCCGTGCTCGTGCTCGTGGGCGGCTGCGGCCGCGACTGCCACCCGCTCGGCGGCGACCTCGACCGGGTCGATCCGGCCGGTGGCCGGGTCGTAGTCCTCGATCGAGCAGCCGGCCGCTCCGGCGGCCGCCAGCAGGCGCACCGTCTCGGCGACTCCGGCAGCGTCGGGCGCGAACAGGCGCTCGCTGTCGACGGACAGCGGCAGGTCGGTGGCGGCCGAGAGCCGCTCGACGTGGGTGACGAGCTCGTCCAGCGTGACGTTCTGGTCGTTGCGGCCGAGCGTCCACGCGAACCCGGCGCTCGTCGTGGCGATGGCGTCGAACCCCGACCAGGCCAGCAGCCGGGCGGAGCCCTCGTCCCACGCGTTCGGCATGACGAAGATGCCCTCCGCCGCGTGCAGCTCCCGGAACCGCGCCCGCCGCTCCCCGACCGTCATGGCCGCAGACTAGATGAACTGCGGCAGGTGCTCGCGGTGCGCGTCGATCAGCGCGTCGAGCAGCGGTCGGGCGGTGTCGAAGCTGCGCACGAGCGGGTTCGCCATCAGCGCGCGGACGGCGGTGTCGCGGTCGCCCGAGATCGCCGCCGCGACGGTCAGGCGCTCGTACGCCTTCACCTCCTCCACCAGACCGAGCATGTCGGGCGGGAGCGGCCGCTGCGGCAGCGGGTGCGCACCGGCGGCGTCGATCCGGCAGGGCACCTCGACGACCGCGCCCGCCGGGACGTTGGGGATCGCACCGTCGTTGCGCACGTTCACGACCTGGGTGTCGCCGCGATCGGTCGCGAGCGACTCGAGCAGCATCGCCGCCGCCTCGGAGTAGAAGGCACCGCCGCGCTTCTCGAGCAGCTTCGGCTTCACGTCGAGGGCCGGGTCGCGGTACATCTCGAGCAGGTCGGCCTCGATCCGCATGACCTCCTCGGCCCGGGTCGGGTGCGTCGCCTGGTCGGCGACCGTCTGCTCCGGGAAGTAGAAGTAGCGCAGGTAGTAGGACGGGATCGCGCCCTGCAGGCGGATCAGGTCGCCGGGCATGTCGACGTCCTCGCCCAGCTGGTCGGCGAACGTCTCGATCAGCCCCGGCAGCCGGTCGACGCCGTCGACATGGACGCCGCGCTCCCAGGAGAGGTGGTTCAGGCCGACGTGCTCGAGGGAGACGCGGTCGGGAGTGACGCCGAGCCGGTCGGCCAACTGGCGCTGGAAGCCGATCGGGATGTTGCAGAGCCCGATCGCCCGGTGCCCTCCGTCGATCAGCGCCTGGGCGACCAGGCCGGCCGGGTTCGTGAAGTCGAGCAACCAGGCGCCGTCGGCGCCGCGCGCGCCCATCTCGGAGGCGATGTCGAGGACGACCGGGACCGTGCGAAGGGCCTTGGCGAAGCCGCCGGCGCCCGTGGTCTCCTGGCCCAGGCAGCCGAATCTCGGCGGGATCGTCTCGTCCTTCAGGCGGGCGGCGAGGCCGCCGACGCGCAGCTGCACGAGCACGAACGCCGCGCCGTCGACGGCGCGGGCGCGGTCGGTGGTGGAGACCAGCCGGCCCGCGAAGCCCTGCTTGCGCAGGATGCGCTCGGCCAGGCCGCCGACGACGTCGAGGCGGCCGGCGTCGATGTCGTGCAGGGCGATCTCCGCGATCCCCAGCCGCTCGGCCCGCAGGCCGAGCCCCTCGATCAGCTCGGGGGTGTAGGTGCTGCCTCCGCCGATGACCGCGATCTTGGGGTTTTCAACCACGGCGCGAGATTGTAATCTATGGGCCGTGCATTCGTTAGGAAACTTTCCTGACATATTCATGGCGGAGATCGCCGGCCAGCCGGAGGCCATCCGCCGGGCGGCGACCGCGGCCGCCGAGCAGGCCGACGCGATCGCGTCGCTGGGCCACGAGCTGCGCCGCCGGACGCGTGTCGTGCTGACCGGGATGGGCAGCTCCTACGACGCCTGCTATCCGGCCGCGACCCGCCTCGCCGCCGCCGGCGTGCTGGCGACGATGGTCGACGCCGCCGAGCTCCTGCACTTCCGCCTCGACGCCCTCGGGCCGGAGACGCTGCTCGTCTGCGTGAGCCAGTCCGGCGAGAGCGCCGAGACCGTCCGCGTCGTCCGCGACCTGCGCGAGCGGGACGGTCGCCCGTTCATCGCGGCGGTCACGAACGGCACGGGGAGCACGCTCGCCCGGCTGGCCGACCGCAATCTGGACACGCGCGGGGGCGAGGAGCACGGCCCCTCGACGATGACCTTCGCGGCCACGCTCGTGCTGATGGCGGCGCTGACCCGGTCGCTGGCCGGCCGCGATCCGGCGCCCGCCGCCGACGCCGAGGCGGCGGCCGTCGCCGCCGGGCGGCTGGTGGCCGATCCCGAGCGCACGGCGAGGGCGCTGGCCGAGTGGCACGGCGACCGCCCGGTGCTGGCGCTGCTCGGCCGGGGCGAGTCGCGCGCCGCCGCCGAGATGGTCGCGCTGACGCTGAAGGAGGCGGCCCGCTTCCCGGCGGAGTCGCTCCAGGCGGCCCAGTTCCGGCACGGCCCGCTCGAGCTCGCGGGCCCCGAGCTGGCCGCGGTCATCTTCGCCTCGGAGGTGCGCACGCGGGCGCTCGACACCGGCCTCGCCGCCGAGCTCGTCGCGGCCGGCGCCGCGGTGCTCGTGATCACGCCCGACGGCGCCGCACCGGACGGCGCGCTCGGCGTCGCCACCGGCGAGCTGGCCGACGGGATCTCCTCGGCGGTCTCGATCATCCCCGTCCAGCTGCTCTCGTGGGCGCTGGCGCGCAGCCGCGGCCTCGAGCCGGGCACCTATACGATCGCGTCCAAGGTGACCACGCATGAGTAGCCCCCGGGTCGCGCTCACCTTCGACACCGAGCACTGGAGCCACCCGTCGAGCCCCGACGTGCAGGACCGGGTCCTGGACGTGCTCGCGGCGGCCGGCGTGCGGGCGACCTTCTTCGTCCAGGGCCGCTGGGCGACGGCCTATCCGGAGTGCGCCCGCCGGATCGCGCAGGACGGCCATCTGGTCGGCAATCACTCCCACCATCACGCGCCGATGAGCCTGCTCACCGACGCCGGCATCGAGCGCGACGTGCACGAGGCCGAGGTCGAGATCGTCGAGCATGCGGGCGTGAACCCGCGGCCGTGGTTCCGCTGCCCGTTCGGCGACGGCCACGACGACCCGCGGGTGCTGGCGGCGCTCGAGCGGGCCGGATATCGGAACCACCACTGGGACATCGAACCGGACGATTGGCATCCCGAGCGAACGCCAATTGACCTGGAGCGCCTGGTCGTCGAGGGCGCGCTCGAGCACGGCGACGGCGCGGTCGTCCTGCTCCACAGCTGGCCGCCCGCCACCATCGCCGCGCTGCCCGCGATCGTGGACGGCGTGCGCGGTGGCGGCGCGAGCCTGGTCGGGCTGGACGAGGTGGCGGCATGAGCGGGCGGCGGGTGCTCGCGGTCGACGGCGGCAACTCGAAGACCGACGTCGCCATCCTGGACGAGACGGGCCGGGTGCTCGGGACGCACCGCGGCCCGGGCGCGTCGTTCACGCCGGACGACCACGACCGGTCGGTCGCAGCCCTTGACGGGTCGGTGCGCGCGGCGGCGAAGGACGCGGGCATCGAGGAGTTCCCGCTCGCCGACGCGGGCGTGTTCTGCCTGGCCGGCGCCGACCTGCCGGCGGACGATCGCCGCATCCTGCGCGCCTTGAGAAGCCTGGGGCTCGTCGCCGATCCGGTGCTGCGCAACGACACGTTCGCCGTCATGCGGGCGGGCGCGCCGGGGGGCTGGGGCGTGGCCGTCGTCTGTGGGGCGGGCTTCAACTGCACGGGCGTCGGCCCGGACGGGCGCGAGGTGCGGTTCCCGGCGCTCGGCGCCATCTCGGGCGACTGGGCCGGAGGCGCGACGATCGGGATCGAGGCGGTTGGCGCGTGCGTGCGCGCCGGCGACGGCCGCGGGCCGCGCACCGAGCTCGAGCGGGCGGTGCCAGCCCACTTCGGCATGAAGACGCCGCGCCAGGTGATGGTCGGCCTGCATACCGGCAAGCTCGACGACTCGCGCGTCTACGAGCTGGCGCCGGTCGTGCTGAAGGCGGCGAACGCGGGCGACCCCGTCGCCGTCGGGATCGTCGAGCGGCAGGCCGAGGAGGTGTCGGTGCTCGTGTGCACGTCGCTGCGGCGGCTGAAGCTCCTGGGCACGGATGCCCCGGTCGTGCTCGGCGGCGGCGTCGCCCGCGCCCGCAGCCCCGTCTTCATGCGCCGGCTCGAGGAGCGCGTCTCCGCGTGTGCCCCGAAGGCGCAGATCACCGTCGTCGACGACCTGCCCATCGTCGGCGCGGCCCTGCTCGCACTCGACCAGCTGGCGGTCGCCGACGGCGCCGGCCCCCGGCTGCGCGAGACGCTGGTCGCGGACAGGTTCTCCCGCAACGGCGCGGTACGCTGAGGAGGAGGAATGGCGCGGATCGTCCTGCAGGAAGTCACGAAGCGGTTCGGCAAGGACGTGGTCGCCGTCGACCGCGTGTCGATGGAGATCGCCGACGGCGAGTTCATGGTGCTGGTCGGCCCGTCAGGGTGCGGCAAGACGACGCTCCTTCGCATCATCGCGGGCCTCGAGGAGGTGTCCGACGGCGAGGTCGTGATCGGCGACAGGATCGTCACCGACCTGGCGCCCAAGCACCGCGACATCGCGATGGTGTTCCAGAACTACGCGCTCTACCCGCACATGACGGTGGCGCAGAACATCGCCATCGGCCTGCGCCTGCGCAAGCGGCCCAAGGCCGAGGTGGCCGAGAAGGTGCGCGAGGCGGCGAGCGTGCTCGGCCTCGCGCCGCTGCTCGAGCGCAAGCCCTCGGAGCTCTCCGGCGGCCAGCGCCAGCGGGTGGCGATGGGCCGGGCGATGGTGCGCGAGCCGCAGGCGTTCCTGATGGACGAGCCGCTCTCGAACCTCGACGCCAAGCTACGGGTGCAGATGCGGGCCGAGCTCGCCCGGCTGCGCGACCAGCTGGGTACGACGACCGTCTACGTCACCCACGACCAGGTCGAGGCGATGACGCTCGGCGACCGCGTCGCCGTCATGCGCGACGGCGTCGTCCAGCAGCTGGACACGCCCCAGAACCTCTACACGACCCCGGTCAACATGTTCGTGGCGGCGTTTATCGGCTCGCCGTCGATGAACCTGTTCGAGGCCACGATCGAGCACGGCCAGGTCGTGTTCGGCGGCCACCGGCTGCCGGTCACCGACCGGCTCGCCGGGCATTCCGGCCCGGTCGTCGTCGGCATCCGGCCGTCCGACTTCGAGGATGCCGAGGTGTGGCGGGACGACACCCGGGCCGTGCTCGAGGTGCCGGTGCGCGTCGTCGAGGAGCTGGGGGCCGAGGCGAACGTGATCTTCGCGCTCGACGCCCGGCCCGCCTCCGACACGCCCGACGGGCGCACACCCCAGGAGGAGGGCGGCGAGGAGGCCCAGGTGCCGCTCGTCGCCGACGCCGGCACGACGGTGTGCACGGCCTGCGTCGACGCCCGCACCCGCGCCCGCGCGGGCGAGCGGGTGCGGCTCTCGGTCGACCCGGCCCGGCTGCACTTCTTCGAGCACGGGTCGGGCCGCGTCCTGGCCGGCGCCGCTGCCGTGCCGGCCGCCGCAAGCCCCGGTGGCCTATCCCTTCACGCCGGTCAGGGTGATCCCCTCGATGAACACCCGCTGGGCGAGGAAGAAGATCACGATCACCGGCAGCATGAAGACGAGCGCCGCCGCCATCGTCAGGTTCCAGTCGACGTGGTGCACCGTGCGGAACGACGCGAGCGCGACTGAGAGCGTCTGCGACTGCGTGTTCCCGGCCAGGTAGACGAGCGGGCCGTAGAAGTCGTTCCACGAGTAGATGAAGTTGAAGAGCGCCACCGCAGCGATCGCCGGCTTCGAGAGCGGGATGATCACCTTGCGCAGGATCTCGAAGTGCCCACCGCCGTCCACGCGCACCGCGTCGGTCAGCTCCTTCGGGATCGTCATGAAGAACTGGCGCAGCAGGAAGATCGAGAACGCATCGCCGAAGAAGCTCGGGATGATCAGCGGCTTCAGCGTGCCGATGTACTGGATGTGCGTCCAGTCGTGGTACTGCTTGGACCAGAGGATGTAGAGCGGCACGGAGGTCACCTGCGGCGGCATCATCAGCGTCGCCAGCACGAGCAGCATGACGACGTTCCGGCCGCGCCACTCGATGCGGGCGAAGGCGTAGGCGACAGGCACCGACGAGACCACGACGCCGACCGTCGAGAGCCCGGCGTAGAGGAACGAGTTCCAGGTGTAACGGGGCAGGTCGATGCTCGTGAACACGGTCTTGAAGTTCGACCACACGAACGGGTGCGGGATGATGCTCGCCGAGAGCGCCTGCTGGTCGGTCATGAGCGCCGTCAGGAGCATGAAGATGACGGGCAGGGCGAACGCCAGC